>JADGGF010000019.1 GCA_019690055.1 Micromonosporaceae bacterium | reverse complement strand
CTCTAGGCGGGCCGGGCGGGCCGGGGTGCCGCCGGGTCACTCCGCCGGCCGCGATCCACCCGCGGTCCCAGATCCCGCCAACGGTCGCCGCCGGCCCGGCCAACGCATCCGTGGTCTCAGATATAGGAAGCTCAGATGCCGTAGCGGGCGGTGCGCATGCGCGCGGTGATGTGCTCGGGACCGGTCAGGTCGACGCGGGCATGCGCCTGCCGGCCGAAGAGGAACAGCAGCAGCTCGGCCGGCTCGCCCGCCAGCACCACCTCGGGACCGCCGCGACCGGCCCGGTACGGCGGGAGCCCGGGTGCGGTGACCGTCACGGAGGCCGGCGTGCGGCGCAGGGCCAGCCGGGCGCGCAGCCGTACGGCCGGCCACAGCGCGGCGGCCACATCCGGCGGCAGGGCCCGCGGTTCCCAGCCCGGCCGGGCCCGCCGCACGTCCTCGTGATGGACGAGGTACTCGGTCCGGTTGGCGAGCTCGTCGAGCGGCCCGAGCGACCACCAGGGCCGGCGCCGCACCTGGGCCACCAGCGTGTCCCAGGGACGGGCGGCGACGCGGTCCTGCACCCGCGTCAGGCGCCCGGACAACGCCGGGATGAAAATTCCACCGGCCGCGTCCAGCCGGGTGGCCCGCACGACGAGGTGGGCGGCCAGATCGCGGGTGGTCCACCCCGCGCACAGGGTCGGCGCGTCCGGCCCGACCTGCGCGAACAGGTCGGCGAGGGCATCACGTTCCCGTTGCGCGTACCGGCCCGATGCCGCCCCACGGCCCACGCCCGCATGCTACCCGCGCCCGTCGGGCCGGCCCGGAACCCGGCCGTCGCTGCCGGGCGGTTGGGCGCCCACCGCGCCCGCGCGGGCCTCGCTTGCTGGCGCCGGAACCGGCGCGAGCCGGCGCTGGCTGGCGCTGCGACCGTCTCGGCCGCCGCGTAGGCTGCTGCACACCACAGCACCACACAAGCACCACGAGGAAAGGACTGCCGTGAGCCTTGGTTCCCTGCTCGCCAGCCTCGATGCGCAACTGCAACCGGGTGCGGAGGCTGTGGTCAGTGTCGGGGTGGCCACCATCTGGGCGGCCCCCGACCGCGTGCGGGCGGTGGACGAGCCGGCGGTGTGGGTTCCGGCCCGGCCCCGCGACTGGGTCGAAGCGATGAGCGCCGAGGACCGAGCCGACCTGCGCGGGCGGGTCCTGACCCAGCTGCTGCTCGGCGAGAAGGTCCTGATCCGCCAGGTCAACGGCGACTGGGCCCAGATCGTCGCGTTGGGCCAGCCGAGCTCGCTCGACCCGCAGGGATACCCCGGGTGGGTGCCGCTGGACCAGCTCGCGCCGGTGGAGGGCTTCCACGCCGCCGGCGTGCGGGTCGCCGCGCGGCACCGCGACCGGGGGGAAGAGGTCGAGGACCGCTCGGGCGTGTGGCACGTCGTGACGGCGACGGCGACGGCGTTGCGGGACGACCCGGACGCTGCTCTCGCGGTTCCGGGCGTCACCTTCGGCACCCGGCTGCTGGCGGTGGGTGCGCCGTTCGACGGCTGGCTGCCGGTGGCCGTGCCGGGGCGGTTCGAGCCGGCCTGGGCCATCGAGGACGACGTGGCCGCCATCCCGCTCGCCCCGCCGAACGACCACGCCGAGGTGCTGCCGTGGGCCGACCGGCTGCGGGACGTGCCCCACCTGTGGGGCGGTGGCTCGGCGTACGGCGTGGACGCTGGCGGGCTCGTCCACCTGGTCTGGCGCCGGTTCGGCGTGACCCTGCCCCGTGATCCCCACGATCTGGCGCAGGCGGTGACGCCGCTGTCGCTCGGGGAGGAGCGGCCCGGCGACCTGTACTTTTTCGGCGAGGGCGGCGTCGTCAACCACGTGGCGTTCGTGGCCGCGCCCTCCGAGGAGGCGTCCAACCGGCCGATCCTGCACGCCGACGACATCTCCGGGCGGGTCGTCCTGGAGGACATGCCACCGGCCCGCGCCGCCACGCTCCTTGGCGCCGGACGGGTCCGGATCTGACGGGGCGTACGGGCGCCGGCTCGCCGCGGGCGGCCGGCGTCCGCACGCCGGGCCGACCTGGGTATGCGGCGGACCGCTGCCCCAAGCCCGGGGTCGGCTAGCGTCGGCGGGTTGGCTGGCGCCGGTTCGCGGACGACGGACGCTTGCGGGGCGGGCGTTGGCGCCGCGCGGCCTCGGCGGCCCGGATGCGGTCGTTGCGGGTGCTGATCAGGCTCGCGACCGTGGTGATCGCTAGCGCAACGCCGATGAACCCCAGCGAGAACCAGATCGGCACGTGCGGAGCCCAGGCGACGGGCTCGCCGTTGTTGATGAACGGCAGGTTGTTGCCGGCGAGCGCCTCGAGAATGAGCTTCACGCCGATGAACCCGAGCACGACGGCCAGACCGTGCGACAGGTACTTGAGACGGTCGAGCAAACCGCCGAGGAGGAAGTAGAGCTGCCGCAGGCCCATGAGGGCGAAGACGTTCGCGGTAAAGACGATGTACGCCTCATGGGTGAGACCGAAGATCGCCGGAATCGAGTCGAGCGCGAAGATGAGATCGGTCGTGCCGATCGCGATGATCACGATGATCAGCGGCGTGAGGATTCGGCGGCCATCGGGCAACGTGGTGATGAAGTGGCCCTTCTCGTCGTAGTCCGGAGACGTACGCAGCCAGCGCCGGGCCACCTTGATGAAGCTATTTTCCTTGAGCTCGCTCTCGTCCTCGGTGCCGTGGCGAGCCATCTTGATGGCCGTGTAGAGGAGGAACGCACCGAAGATAAAGAATATCCAGTCAAATCTGCTGATCAGCGCCGCGCCGGCCGCGATGAAGATGCCCCGCATCACCAGCGCCATCACGATGCCGATCATCAGCACCTTCTGCTGCAGGTGCCGGGGCACGGCGAATCGCGCCATGATGATGACGAAGACGAAAAGGTTGTCGACGGAGAGGCTGTACTCGGTCAGCCAGCCGGCGAAGAACTGGCCGGCGTACGCGCCATCCGTGAAAAACCAGATGCCGACACCGAAGAAGACGGCGAGCGTCACGTACACACTGACCCAGATCGCCGACTCCGTGGGAGACGGCTCATGGGGCTTGCGTCCGATGATCAGCAGGTCGATCAGCAGGACGCCGACGAGGCCGATCAGCGTGACGACCCAGACCTGGGTTCCGACGCCCATGCGTCCACTCCTCCGCAGACACGTGCCGGCGCTGCCTGGCCGCAACCGAGCTCGTCCGCTCAGGACAGGCTACCCGAACTCGTCCATAGTGGACGAGCCAACGCGGCCGACGTGCGCTAGCAAGCCGGTGTTCGTGCGGAGGTCTCTCCCGGCCGCCGACCGACCTGGCTGGCCGGCCCAACGGCCCGCTGCGCCGGGTCTGCCCACGGGCAGGTGCCCGCAGGAAGGCCGTGCTGACGACGCGGCGGCTTTAGGGAATACTCCCCTCCTAGTGCCCCGCCATTCTGCCTGACGCGGTTCGCTCCCGCCTAGAGGGGGGCTCCGCCACGCCGTAGAGACTCGTCACAGCCCCATCCGACCCAGCTGCCCCACCCGGAACCGGGCCTGCCGCGCCCACGTCATGAGCTGCGACGCACGGGCCGGCGTGACGGCGGCATCACGAGACTGGCGGCAGCACGGTGCTCCCGGCACCGCGCAGCTCGCACCACGGAGCGCCCGGCATCACGGATCTCGCGGCATCCCGTGACGCGCGGTGTCGGCTGCCCGCTGCCAACGGGCGGCACGGCGAGCAGTTCCGTCCCTTCCGGCCGCCGTACGCCGGCTTATACGCTGCCCGACATGGTGCTAGAGGTCGCGCTCTTCGACGTCCGCCCGGGCGAGGAGGAGCAGTTCATCGCCGCCTACCGGACCGCCCGTGAGGTGCTCGCCACGACCCCCGGCTGCCGGGCCGTCCGGATGACGCGGGGCATCGAGTCACCGTCCCGGTTCGTCCTGCTTGTCGAGTGGGACTCCGTCGAGGCGCATGAGACGAACTTCCGGGCCACCGACCGTTTCACCACCTGGCGCGGCCACATCGGCCCGTACTTCGCCGCGCCACCTAACGTCGAACATTTTGCAGATGTCGATTCTGCTGATGTGACCGACAGCACGGTGTCCGGCGGCCCATCGGCCAGTGACGTGTCGATGAGCAGCACGCCGTGACCACGCTCGATCTCAGCCGAGGCAGCACGACCGCGACCCGGTACGCCGCCGACGGTACGCCGATCGACGCCTGTCACGATCCGGGACCATCGACCCGGCTCGCCATCGTCGTGGCGCACGGGTTCACCGGATCGTGGCGTCGGCCGGCCGTCCGCCGCGTGGTCGCCGCGCTGCGGGAGCACGCGGGCGTCGTGAGTTTCGACTTCCGGGGCCACGGCCGATCGGGTGGGCTGAGCACAGTCGGCGATCGGGAGATCCTCGACGTGGCGGCGGCGGTCGCCTGGGCGGCCGAGCTCGGCTACGAGCGGATCGCCACCGTCGGGTTCAGCATGGGCGCCTCCGTCGTGGTACGGCACGCGGGCCTGCGCACGGCCGACGAGCCGGTACCGGCGGCGGTGGTGGCCGTGAGCGGGCCGGCCCGCTGGTACTACCGCGGCACCCGGGCCATGCGTCGGGCTCACTGGGTCATCGAGCACCCGGTGGGCCGCCTGGTCGGACGGGTCGCGCTCCGCACGCGCATCGCCGCCGACGGGTGGAAGCCGGTGCCGGAGGCGCCGCACGAGGTGGCCGCGCGCATCGCTCCGGTGCCCTTCCTCGTCGTGCACGGCGACGCCGACCACTACTTCCCGGTCGAGCACGCCGAGCAGCTCTACGCCGCAGCCGCGGAGCCCAAGGAGCTCTGGGTGGAGCCGGGCTTCGGACACGCCGAGAACGCCGCCAGCCCCGAGCTGCTGCACCGCATCGCGGCCTGGATCGCCACCCGCTGATCTCCCGTCAGAGATGGGTCGTCAACGACGTCGACGACGGGGGCGGAAGGAGCTGATCATGGCCGAAAGCCCGAGGGCGTAGCTCTCGTCCGGGTCGTAGTCGATGCCGGCGGCGAGCGCTCGGGCCAGCCGAGGGTACTGATCGGCGTAGGTGGGGTCGAGGGACAGGCCGGCGTCGGGTGTCTCGCCGCCGACCGGCTCACCGACTTCGGCGAGCGCGTGGCCGATGGTGAACGCACCGAGACAGTTGATTATGTCGAGGACTTCCTGCGCGCTGAAACCGACGTCTTCCAGCAGTTCCAGCGCTCGCTCGAATATCGCCATGGAGACCGGCGCGGTCGTCGGGCGGGTGGCGACGATCGGCAGGGCCCGCGGGTGCCGGCGCAGCGTATCCCGGAACCGATGCATGACTGCGGCCAACTCCTCGCGCCAGTCCCCCGTCCAGGTGATCGACGTCACATCGAGCTCGGCGTAGACCGCCTCAACCACAGCATCGAAGAGAGCCGATTTGTTGGGCAGGTAGTAGTAGATGGCCATCGGGTCCACCGCAAGCTCGGCGCCGAGCTTGCGCATCGACAGGCCGCCCACGCCGTGCCGGTCGATCAGGGCCAGGGCCGCCGCCACGATCCGTTCCCTGGTCAACCGTGGCCGGTCCGCCCGGACGCCACTGCCCCGGGCGGACAGGCGCGGCTTGGCGCTCTCGGTCAAGGTATGTCGATCCTTAGGTTGTGCCAACCTTCGTATCCTCCGCTCGAAACCGGGCAACGGCCACGGCGGAGAACAGCACCAGGAACCCGGCCAGGACCGCCAGCGGCGTGGTGACGTCGGCGAGCCCGGCCCGATGCAGCGTAATGTCCTCGATGGCGTCCAGGGTCCAGTAGGCCGGGGAGGCGTGGGCAGCGGCTTGCGCCCAAGCGGGAAGTGTGGAGGCTGGGGCGAGTGCCCCGCCCAGGCCAGCCATCGCCATGCCACCCACGTTGCCGATGACGATCGCTTGGTCCATGGTACGGAACACGGCCGCGAGCATGGCTCCGAAGGCCACCAGCACGGCCACGAAGAGCGCGAGCACCACCGCGAGCGCGAGCAGCGAGCCGGTGACGCGATAGCCGAACATCACCGCCCCGGCCGTGAACACCACAGCCAGCTGGGCGAGCAGACATGCATACAGCGGCAGTAGTTTGCCCACAAAGATGTCCGCCGTCGATGCGCTGCTCGCGCGCAGCCGGTCCCAGGTGCCCCAGGCGTGCTCGCGGAAGAACAACGTGCCGACCAGGGAGACGCCGAGGAAGGCGAACAGGACGGCCAGCCCCGGCACGAGATGCTCGGCCCCAGTGGCGTTGGCGATGCCGGACTGCCGAAGCTGGGCCCGACTGCTCGGCAGGAGGAACGCCCCGAACAGCACGGGCAGGACGATCGTCACGATGATCGGCGCCGGGTCAGCCAGGAGCAAGCGTGCCCCCGTGCCCGCGACGACGAGGCTACGCCGCGAGAGCATCGACGACCTCCTCAGTCTGGGCGACCCCGGGCTGCCCGGTGATCGCCAGGTACGCGGACTCCAGGCTGGGGCGGACGATCTCCACACCGGCGAGACCGCCGGCGCGGGCGCCGAGCGCGGCCAGCGCCTGCGCCGCCGCCGCCACGGGGTCGGCGACCGTCTCCTCCGGCACCAGTCGCGCGCCGTCGACGCGCCACCCGGGTAGGTGTGGCACTTCGCCCGCGAAGCGCAGCGCCACGCCGGCGGCGCCGAACCGGGCGATCACCTCGGGCAGCGGGGCCCGGACGGCGATGCGGCCTGCGTGCAGCACGGCGATGGCGGCGCCCAGTTGCTCGAGTTCGGTGAGGTAGTGGGTCGTGTAGACGACCGCGGCGCCCTCGGCGGCGAGCTGCCGCACGACGTCCAGGATGCCGGCTCGCGAGGCCACATCGGCTCCGACGGTCGGCTCGTCCAAGAAGACGAGCTTCGGTCGGTGGATCACCGCCATCGCAGTGTGCAGGCGCCGCTTCTGCCCGCCGGAGAGGGTCTCGGCCCGGTGGTTCAGCCGGTCGGCGAGGTCGAACGCCTCTGCGGTGCTGTCGACCTGCCGGCGGGCCACCGAGGGACCGAGCCCGGCGAGGCGGGCGAAGAACATCAGGTTCTGTCGCACCGTCAGCGTGGGGTAGATGCCCAGATCCTGCGGGGCCAGACCGATCAGACGCGCCGTCAGGGGCCGATGGCGCATCGCATCCCGCCCGGCGATCCGCACCGATCCGCGGTCCGGCCGGCGTAGCCCAGCGGCGATCGAGATGAGTGTGGTCTTGCCGGCACCGTTCGGCCCCAGCAGGCCGACGATCTCGCCGGCCCCGACGTCAAGATCGACGCCAAGCAGGACACGGTGGTCACCGTACGCCTTGGTCAAGTCCCTGATCTCGAGCATGACACTCCATCTACGCCGTAGATCTACTCTACGGTGTAGAGTAGATCTACGGCGTAGAAAGTCAAGCCTGTCCGGTTGGGACGGCCGCGGAGTCAGGACCAGCGCACGTGGGCCTTGCCGGTCCACACGTCGAGCACGGCCGGGTCTCCGTCGACGTGCAGCGCAGCCAGCGGGTGCCGGTTCCACAGCGCGTAATAGACCTCGCTCGCGCCGCCGCGGACGGTGCAGTCCCCCGGTGCTTCGCTGTGCTCGGCCCGGGCGCCTTCGAGTCCTATGTGGACCAACCAGCTCGCCTCATCGGTCCGGACCGAGAGCGTGCACGGCGGGTCGCTCCGTAGCCGCGACCGGGGCCGCCCGTAGAAACCGAAGAGGAGCTCGTCAATCCCGTCGAGGGCGAAGTCGACCGATACCGGCTCGACCGAACCAGCCACGTGCTGCGCGTCGACCCGGTGGATCGTCAGCTCGTGCGCCTGCCGGCGCGCCCAGAACGCCCGCGGCGACGGCGAGTGCGGCAGGAACGTCCAGCACGCCAGGTCGGGCGGGGCCGCCTCGAGCGCCGTCACCAACCGGTCCCGCGTCCCCCGGTACCACGCGACCACCTCGGCGTCGCTGGGCATCGTCCCCCACACCACCTGCTCCTCGTCCTTGGTGAGCGGTGTGGCCCGGGCTTCCTCGACGTGCACCGCCGCCCAGATGTGCGTCCGCCCCAGGTGGTGAGTCAGTTCCCTCAGCGTCCACTCTGGACACGTCGGGACGGTCGCAGCCAGGTCGCCCGCGGCCACCGCCGCCGCGAACAGCTCAGCCTCACGCCGAATCGCGGCGAGGTGCTCTTCGAAAGAAAGGACCATGGGTCTTTATGCTCCGTGGTTGACGGGTGGGACTCAGCGGGCGCCCGCCGCGTCCATCTGGCGGATCTCCTTCTTCAGCTCGGCGATCTCGTCGCGGATGCGGGCGGCCAGCTCGAACTGCAGCTCCCGCGCCGCGGCGAGCATCTGCTCGGTCAGCTCGGCCACCAGCTTCGCCAGCTCGGCGCGCGCCATCCCCTCTGTCGGGGCGGTGATGGTCTTCGACACGCGGCTGCGTGTCTCCTTCACCGGCGCCTTACCCCGCGTCATCTGCCGGCCACTGCCGCCCACCTCGGTGGTCGAACGCCGCACCGCCCCGCCGGGACCGTGCCCGCCCAGCGCCCCGAGCATCGCCTCGGAATCGTCGGCCTCGCCGTAGATGTCGTCGAGGATGTCACCGATCTTCTTCCGCAGCGGCGTCGGGTCGATGCCGTTGGCCTCGTTGTAGGCGATCTGCTTGGCGCGACGCCGGTTGGTCTCGTCGATCGCCCTCTTCATGGACGGCGTGATCTTGTCCGCGTACATGTGAACCTGACCGGAGACGTTGCGGGCGGCGCGGCCGATCGTCTGGATCAGCGACGTCTCCGAGCGCAGGAAGCCCTCCTTGTCGGCGTCGAGAATGCTGACCAGCGACACCTCCGGCAGGTCGAGACCCTCGCGCAGCAGGTTGATGCCGACGAGCACGTCGTAGTCGCCGCGGCGCAGCTCCCGCAGCAGCTCCACCCGGCGCAGCGTATCCACCTCGGAGTGCAGGTAGCGGACCCGGATGCCGTGCTCGAGCAGGTAGTCGGTGAGGTCCTCGGCCATCTTCTTGGTCAGCGTCGTGACCAGCACCCGCTCGTCGCGGTCGGCCCGCACCCGGATCTCGTGCATGAGGTCGTCGATCTGGCCCTTGGTCGGCTTCACGATGACCTCGGGGTCGACCAGGCCGGTCGGCCGGATCACCTGCTCGACGACGTCCCCCTTGACCTTCTCCATCTCGTACGGGCCGGGCGTGGCCGAGAGGTACACGACCTGGCCGACCCGCTCCTCGAACTCGTCGAAGCGCAGCGGCCGGTTGTCCGCCGCCGACGGCAGCCGGAAGCCGTGCTCGATGAGCACCCGCTTGCGGGAGGCGTCGCCCTCGTACATGCCACCGATCTGCGGCACGGTCACGTGCGACTCGTCGATGACGGTGAGGAAGTCGTCGGGGAAGTAGTCAAGCAGGCAGTGCGGCGGCTCGCCCGGCTGCCGCCCGTCGATGTGCATCGAGTAGTTCTCGATCCCGGAGCAGAACCCGACCTGGCGCATCATCTCGATGTCGTACGTCGTCCGCATCCGTAGCCGCTGGGCTTCCAGCAGCTTGCCCTGCCGCTCCAGCTCGGCCAGCCGCTCCTCCAGCTCCGCCTCGATGCCGCGCAGGGCCCGCTCCATCCGCTCCGGCCCGGCGACGTAGTGGGTGGCCGGGAAGATGAGCAGGTCGGGCACCTCGCGGACCACATTGCCCGTGACCGGGTGCAGGTAGTAGAGCTTCTCGATCTCGTCGCCGAACATCTCCACCCGGACGGCCAACTCCTCGTAGGCCGGGATGATCTCCAGCGTGTCGCCGCGGACCCGGAACGTCCCCCGGTTGAACGCCACGTCATTGCGCGTGTACTGCATGTCGACCAGTCGCCGCAGCAGCTTGTCTCGCTCAA
Source organism: Micromonosporaceae bacterium (assembly GCA_019690055.1). Taxonomy (GTDB): domain Bacteria; phylum Actinomycetota; class Actinomycetes; order Mycobacteriales; family Micromonosporaceae; genus DATBGZ01. The sequence goes on along the minus strand of JADGGF010000019.1, from coordinate 10,586 downwards.
ACTCCGCACCCACCGTCAGCCGCACCGACTGGTCGAGGTACTCCTCCGGCGTACCCAGGCCGTAGATCGCCGACACCGTGGCGACGACCACGACATCCCGCCGCGTGAGCAGCGACATGGTGGCCGAGTGCCGCAGCCGCTCCACCTCCTCGTTGATCGAGGAGTCCTTCTCGATGTAGGTGTCGGTCTGCGGGATGTACGCCTCGGGCTGGTAGTAGTCGTAGTACGACACGAAGTACTCGACCGCGTTGTTGGGCATGAGCTCGCGGAACTCCTTGGCCAGCTGCGCGGCGAGCGTCTTGTTCGGCGCGAGCACCAGCGTTGGACGCTGCAGCTTCTCCAACAGCCACGCGGTGGTGGCGCTCTTGCCCGTACCGGTCGCGCCGAGCAACACCACATGCCGGTCGCCCCGTTTGATCCGGCGGGCCAGCTCCTCGATCGCCGCCGGCTGGTCGCCCGACGGCTTGTAGTCGTGAACCACCGACAGCTTGCCGTCCAGACGCGGAATGTCGAGACCCATGCTGACGAACCTACGCCGGCCCTCCGACAACGCGCCCACTCTCGACCACGGCAACGTGACCGATCAGACGACGCCACCACCGGCCGTACGGTCGCAAGCGGCCCACCAATCGACGGTTGCCGAACATTTCCGTTGTGTGTCAGGTCACTGTCGGGGTACCGTCACATACGTAGGCCGTCCGCGACGGCCGACCGGATACGCGACCGCCCCCACACCGGTGGTCTGCGCCGGCGCCCGGGTTGCAGCCCTCGGCTCCCCAGGCGGACGAGCGACTGCTCGCCGGCCACTCGCGGACGGCCCCACTCGGGGGTCATCCTGTGCTCGCGCTTCGCGACTCGCAACGGCGAGTGGGGCGATGTTTCCTGGGGGCCAAGCCCCCAGACCCCAGCCGGCGCCGGGGATTAGACCGGAGGTCCGCCAAGGACCGGAGGTCGAATCCCTGGCGTCAGGGCGTTCCCTGGATGTCAGGAAGGACGCCTAGTTGACGTCTGGTGCCCAAGAAGGCGTCCTTCCTGACTACGCCAGGCGGGGGACGATGGCTTGCTCCCAGAGGGCGTCCACTGTGGATCGCAGCTCCTCGAGGGTACCCTCGTTCACGATCTCGACGTCGGCGACCGCACGGCGCTGCTCGTCGGTGGCCTGGGCCGCGAACCGGGCCCGCACCTCCTCCTCGGTCATGCCGCGACCGTTGACGAGCCGAGCCAGCCGGATTTCCTCGCTGGCCAGCACCACGACGACCAGATCGAAGTTGTTCGCCAGCTTGGACTCGACGAGCAGCGGGATGTCCTGCACCACAACCGCGTCCGGCGGGGCGGCCGCGATGATCCGCATCGTCCGCTCGCGTACGCGGGGATGAATGATGGCCTCCAGACGTCGGCGCTTGGCGTCATCCCCGAAGACGATCTGCGCCACCTTCGCCCGGTCCATGGCGCCGGACGAATCCAACACCTCCGGCCCGAAGGCGGCGACGACCTCGGCCAACCCGTCGGTGCCGGGCGCCACCACCTCCCGGGCCAGCGCATCCGCATCGATGACGATGGCACCCAGCTCGGCCAGCCGCCGTGCCACCTCGCTCTTGCCAGAGCCGATTCCGCCGGTGAGTCCGACCATCAACACGCGCCTCAGTATGCCACCGGCAAGATCGTCACCATCATCGACGCGCAGGGTAACTGAGGCACTGCGCAAAGCTCCCCATTGGCGCACCTTCCGGGCACCCGATCCGCCTAGCATCGCCAAGAAGTCACTTCCTGGGCACTCCACCCCGCGCCGCATGCCCAGGAAGTCACCTTCTGGGCACTCCACCCCGCGCCGCATGAAGTCACCTTCTGGGCAGCCGCCCCTCGGCGAGCCAGGGGAATGACGACACCAACGAACAGGGGCACCCTCGGCAGAGGGTGCCCCTGTGACCGTACGTACGCCGGCTGGTCGAGGCTCAGCTCTTGCCGCCGGCCAGCTTCTCCTTGAGCGCGGCGAGTGCCTCGTCGGTCGCGAGCGTGCCCTGCGGCTCCTCGGCCGCCTTGCCACGGGCGCCGGACTCCTTCTCGCCGGACGCGGCGGCCGCGCTCTCGGCGGCCTGGGCCCGGGCGTTCTGCACCTGCTTGGTGTGCGCCTCCCACCGCGCGCGGGCCTCGGCGTACTGCCGCTCCCACTCCTCCCGCTGCTTCTCGTAGCCCGGCAGCCACTCGCCGGTCTCCGGGTCGAAGCCCTCGGGGTAGACGTAGTTGCCCTCGGCGTCGTAGGTGGCCGTCATGCCGTACAGCGTCGGGTCGAAGTGCTCCTCGCCCTCGACGAAGCCCTCGTTGGCCTGCTTGAGCGACAGCGAGATCCGGCGCCGCTCCAGGTCGATGTCGATGACCTTCACCATGACCTCGGAGCCGACCTGCACCACCTGCTCCGGGATCTCCACGTGGCGCTCGGCCAGCTCGGAGATGTGCACCAGGCCCTCGATGCCGTCCTCGACCCGAACAAAGGCACCGAACGGCACCAGCTTGGTGACCTTGCCCGGCACGATCTGCTGGATCGCGTGGGTGCGGGCGAACTGGCGCCACGGGTCCTCCTGCGTCGCCTTGAGCGACAGCGAGACCCGCTCGCGCTCCAGGTCGACGTCGAGCACCTCGACCTCGACCTCCTGGCCGACCTCGACCACCTCGGACGGGTGGTCGATGTGCTTCCAGGACAGCTCCGAGACGTGCACCAGACCGTCGACACCGCCGAGGTCGACGAACGCACCGAAGTTGACGATCGAGGAGACCACACCCTTGCGGACCTGGCCCTTGGCGAGCTTGTGCAGGAACTCGCTGCGCACCTCGGACTGGGTCTGCTCCAGGTAGGCCCGCCGCGACAGCACCACGTTGTTGCGGTTCTTGTCCAGCTCGATGATCTTCGCCTCGAGCTCGCGGCCGACGTACGGCTGCAGGTCCCGCACCCGGCGCATCTCGACCAGGGAGGCCGGCAGGAAGCCCCGCAGGCCGATGTCGATGATGAGGCCGCCCTTGACGACCTCGATGACGGCGCCGCGGACGACCCCGTCCTCTTCCTTGATCTTCTCGATCGTGCCCCAGGCGCGCTCGTACTGGGCGCGCTTCTTCGACAGGATCAGCCGGCCTTCCTTGTCCTCCTTCTGAAGGACAAGCGCCTCGATGTGGTCGCCGACGGAGACAACCTCGGCCGGGTCGACATCGTGCTTGATCGACAGCTCACGCGAGGGAATGACGCCCTCGGTCTTGTATCCGATGTCGAGCAGGACCTCATCCCGATCGACCTTGACGACCGTGCCTTCGACAATGTCGCCGTCGTTGAAGTACTTGATGGTCTCGTCGATCGCGGCGAGGAACGCCTCCTCCGACCCGATGTCGTCGACAGCGACCTTGTTGCCGCTCGAGGTGGCCTCGATGCTGCTCGTCATGTGGGCAGTTGCTCCGGTGGACTGGTAACTGTTCTCTTCGGCGCCCGCAGGCCCGTCGCGCACACCGCTGCCGCCGCGACGTTGGGACGGATTCAGTGACGAGGCCAGGCCATTGGCCGGGCGCGCGACCGCGAACCTGCTCCCTGCCGAGGTCGCAAAGCCCACGAGTGCATTGAACAGATTACTCTGCGCGCCTTCCGCAGGTCCAATCCTCCCGGCAAAAGCCGCGAGCCCGGTGCGCCCGGCGACCGCCCCGACGCAACCCGGGGCCGGCCACCGGGACGGCACCCGCGCGACGCAACATGGGCAAGGAGCTCACAGGCCAGCAAGTCGGGCAAGATACGCAACCCGGGCGAGTTATCCGTAGAGCCCACAGACGGCGCAGGTGGCCAGCCGCCGGACTACTCGGACGGGATGGCCGGCCGCGGGTGTGCGGAAGGACGCCCGCGTGACTCCTGGTGCCCTGGAAGGACCCGTACCTGGCCTCCGTAGGGTGCAGGGCGTGACCGTATACGGCGACGCTCGGGGCGTGCGGGTCGGGCGGATGCACGTGTCCCCGGCCGACAACCTGCGGGCCGCGCAGGGGTGGTGGGACGCCGAGGCCGACGACTACCACGCGGAGCACGGGGCCTTCCTCGGCGACGTCGACCTGCGCTGGTGCCCGGAGGGTCTGCGCGAGGCCGACGTCCGACTCCTGGGCGACGTGGCCGGGGCGCGGGTGCTGGAGGTGGGCTGCGGCGCCGCGGCGGCGGCCCGGTGGCTGGTCACGCAGGGCGCGGACGTGGTCGCGCTGGACCTGTCGGCGGGCATGTTGCGCCACGCGGTCGCCACGGGCGAGGCGACGGGCGTACGGCCCGCGCTGCTGCAGGCCGACGCGCAGCACCTGCCGCTGCGGGACTCGTCGTTTGACATCGCCTTCACCGCGTTCGGGGCCGTGCCGTTCGTCGATGACTCGGCCCGCGTCATGCGTGAGGTGTTCCGCGTGCTGCGCCCCGGCGGCCGGTGGGTCTTCGCCGTGACCCACCCCATGCGGTGGATCTTCCTGGACGACCCCGGCCCGGACGGGCTGGTCGCCACCCACTCGTACTTCGACCGGCGTCCCTACGTGGAGTTCGACGCCGACGGCCGGCCGACCTATGTGGAGCACCACCGGACCCTCGGCGACCGGATCCGGGAGATCGTCGCGGCCGGGTTCGTGCTGCGGGACCTGATCGAGCCCGAGTGGCCCGAGGGCGAGGACCACTCCTGGGGCCAGTGGAGCGCCCTGCGCGGCTCGCTCTTCCCCGGAACCGCCATCTTCGTCTGCCACAAACCCGCCTGACGATCGACAGACCCGCCGGACGATCGACAGACCCGCCGGACCATCCACAAACGGCGCCGGCCTGCTGATAGGCCGAGCCACGAGCGCGTGACTTTTCGGTCCACGATGGACCATGAGGAGCGGAACGTACATACCTCGTCTATCGGATGACCCGGCACGGGGTTGCGTCGGCGGGTCGACATCACCCACCATGTGGGCGGCCGACACGACGGGGGTGAATATATGTTCGGCTTCGATCCCGACGATGCGCATCGGCGCATCGATGATTGGCAAGCGACGCTGGTCACCCGCGCAGCCCGGGCCGAGCAACTCGCGGCCCATGTCCGTACGCTGCGCGCCGAGGGCTCCGATCCCGATCGCGCCGTGCAGGCCACGGTCGACCACAATGGTCGCCTCCTGGAGTTGACCATCAGCGAACGGGCGCGCGACTGGCCGATGTCGCGGATCGCCGAGGCCGTTCGGGTCGCGGTCACCATGGCCCAGGAGGCGGTCGTGGAGCTGACGCGGCGCGCTGTCGCGGAGGCGGGCTTCGGCGATGACGACTGACCTCGGCCCACCGATACTGTCGGTATCGCCCGATGAGATCGCCGCCCACGCCGGAACGGTCGACGCCCTCGCCGCCCGGTCCGACCTGTGCGCCGCGGCCGTTCGGTACCTGCGGCTCGACACCGCGGCGTACGGACAGGTGTGCGGCTTCGTGCCAGCGCTCCTCAACGAGGTCACGTCGACCATCGATGCGACGTCGAGCGATGCGTCCCGTACTCTGCACGCCACGGCGGATGGGCTGCGCCTGCTCGTCCCACACTTCGCCGCCGCGGACGACGTGGCCGGCCGTCTCGGCTCCGGCGCACCGGACGCGGTGGACAACCCGCTGATCGCGCCTCGGATCGACTCCACGACCTGGTTCTCCGGAATCGGCCTGTATGAGACGTTCGATCAGCTGATCGCCAGCGTCAACGACGGTAGCTGGATCGACGTCACTCTGGCCGGTCTGGGGACGGCCGCCGAAGTGGTGGCGTGGGGCCTGGATCCGATCGGCATGCTGGTCGCGGCCGGGTTCGGCTTCGCGGTCGAGCACGTCTCGGTTCTCTCCGACGCGCTGGACTGGCTCGCCGGAGACCCGGACCAGGTCAACGCCAACGCCCAGACCTGGCGCAACGCCGCCGCCGAGCAATTCGCCCTCGCCGAGGAGTACCGCCGGTCGGTCGAGGCCGAACTCGCGTCGTGGACCGGCGAGGCCGCCGACACCTACCGCAGCCGGGCGGCCGAGACCGCCGACCTGCTCACCGCGCTGGGCAAGTCGTACGAGACGATGTCGGTCATCATCGGCGGCGCCGGCACACTGGTCGCCGTCGTCCGGACGCTGGTGCGTGACCTGATCGCCCAGTGCGTCTCGCTGTTGCTCTACCGGATCCCGGCCTGGTCGGCGATGGAGGCCGGCTCGTTGGGCCTCGCCACCCCGTACGTCGGCGCCCAGGTCAGCGCACTCGTGGCCCGATTCAGCACGAAGATCGCGCAACTGCTGCACGCGCTGGTCCGCAGCATGAGCCGGCTGACGACCAGTGCCCGACAGCTCGACGACCTCATCGCCACCATCCGGGGCCTCCTCCGGCGTCGCTGGGGTGCCGGCGGCTCGCTCCCGCAACTCACCCCGTCGGCCACGCATCCCAACATCTACTTCGGACCATTGGGCAAGGACTTCAAGCCCGGCGTCGTCGAAACCAACTACAAGTTCAGACCGAAGGAGCGCAGCATCGGCCAGTACTTCGCCGACCGCGGAGTCCGCGTCGAGTCCGTCAAACCTGTCGACAACGTCAATGACTTCAAGAACCCGGACTCCGTATTCCGCTGGTCGCCCGACGACCCTGGCAGACTGACAGAGTTAAAGGCGCTCGCGAGTCCTAACAGCTCGGCGGTTCGTCACAACATCACTGAGGCTGGCAGCCAACTGGGACCGCACGGAGGAGGCGATGTGGTCATCGACGGCAGGAATGTAGGGCTGACGGAGGCAGAGGCCCGCCGTGGCTACGCCCGAACGGTAGGTCAGACGGCACAACACCAGACGTACATGCCCGACACTGTCTACATAATTCTCGGCGACGGTACCCTCCTGACCCTTCCGGATAGGTGACGATGTCCACGGTCGACCACATCTTTCTCCTCACCGGACTGACACCACCCGAGACGGCGCATCGGCTGGCGACGGCCCTCGGCCTGGATTACGGGTCCAACACCCAGATCGTAGGCGGCACCATCCCAGGAACCCATGTCTTTGCCGGGGGCCGGGTCACCGAGAACTATCTGGGCAACGAGCCGGGCGAACCGTCGATCATCGACCACTACGACGTCATTTGGGAGATCTATACATCGAGCAACGACCCGGAGGACGTTCACTCTGAGTCACTGCGGCTCTTTGGGCTCGTCGCCGAAAAGCTGACCTGGCCGGCTCTGCTGTACCAGGATCTGGCGTGGCTCGTCGCGGTCTGGTCACCCACGAACGGACGCCACGACTTCTCCGAGCGCGTCAGCCCGCACAGCGAAGACCAACACATCTGGGAGCCCTACACCCCCCAACGGTGGTAAGCAGATCGGCGACCAGGGCCGGCTTGGACGCGGCCACCGGTCCTTGCCTACTGACGCCGGCGGCGGGTCTGCCTAGGCGGCGCAGATGACCTCGATCTCGACGAGCCAGTCGCTGGAGAGGGTCTGGGCGATGATCGCGGTGGTCGGCACCGTACGCCCGTTCAGCGCTGCCCTCCGCGCGGCGGCGTTGGCCGCCGAGTAGGAGGGGTCGCGCAGGTAGCTGGTGACTCGCACGATGTTGTCGACGGTCATGTCGGCCGAGGCGAGAATCGTTCGGATGTTGTTCCAGATCAGCTCGAGCTGTTCCTCCAGGGTCTTGCCGGCGGCTCCGCTGGGGTCGAGGCCGATCGTGCCAGCCACGAACAGCAGACGCTGCGGCCCCACGACCTCCATCGCGTGTATGTAGTCGTCGGTGGTCCGGTAGACGCCCTCGACGGGGTCGTGTGGAATGAGCTGCATTCGGTTCTCCTCAGGAGGCAGATGACCGTGGACGATGGTGACGACGATAGGGATGACGCCGGAAGAAACCATCCAGCGTTATCGCGCCGTAATTGTCAGATCGTGATCACACCTCCGGGCACAAGCATCAGCTGGGCGCCGGGCGGAAGGTGATGCCTCCGGTGGATCGCACCGTCCGGGTCTACGACGGATATCTGGGCGCCGTTGCCGTCATCCCCGTGAACAATCACGATGCCCTCGTCATCAATAGCCACCGGCACCCACCCGCCCTCGGCGGGCACATCCACGCGGCGCACGGGGCGACCATCGTCGGCGGCGATCACAACACCGATCGTCTGCCGGTCGACGCCGCCGATCACGCGCAGGAACAGCTCTCCATCCGGACCGACGAGGAGCCCAAGCAATCCGTGCCAGCCCGCGACCGACTCCTCTGTCTGCAGGATGGAGGTCAGGTCGACATCGATCTCCCGAACCACGCCACCGGTCTGCGGGTTCAGCACACGCAGCGACACCTCGCGCACCGGACCGGATCCCGCCGGCAGTACGGCAGTGATGACGTTCCCGTCGTCGAGCACGGCATCCGCGCCGCAGACCCCGTCGTCCTCAGAAGGAAGCCCAGCCACGTCAATGGTGCTCCCGGCCGTGGCGTCCAGCCGCTGCTGCCGCGAGCCGGTCCCCTCGGAGGAACACTCCGTCAGCAGCCAGCGTCCGTTCGGCGACCAGGACCGGGGCGCGGCGGCCAGCGCCACGGTTGTGGTGCGACCGTTCTCGGTGTCGTACAGCGTGTCGCCGAGCAGAAGCCATCGCCCCTCGGGCGAGAGGGACGCCCGGCCGCCCCGCCGCAGGTCGCCCGGCACGAGATACTGTTCGCCGCTCTCGAGGAGCACGTACGACACACCGCCGGCCACGTAGCCGAGCGCCACGGGGCCGACGCCCCGGTCGAAAGGCAGCTCGGCCGGCCAGTCCGTCGGAGCCTGAACCTCCGTTTCGCCGGCGCTCGGGCTTGGCCCGCCGGTACACGCAACGAGCGACATCACCGTCACGGTGATCAGTGCGATGACGTGGCTGGGATACCTACGCCTGGTGCGGCTGGCGCGCGAGAGGGTCACCGCCTCGTCTCCTTGTCGTGGCGTCCGAGAGGAATCAGGTGGCCCACGATGGTAACCAGCCGGGGCGAGTCGGGACATCCTGACGTGGCCTGTTCTCGATGTGTCGGCCCGACGATCCGCCGCGTCCCCACGGGTCCAGGTGCACCAACCACAATGGACTAAGGCGAGGGCGGTGGGAGGCGCCGGACGGCGTCGAAGATCGCGGCCAGCTCGGCGGCGTCCTCGCCCGCGTGGTGCGTGTGCGGCAGGCGCAGACCGACCGCCTTGAGGATGTCCGTCTTGCGGGACCGGGACCACTCACCGGCCGTACGGCCCATCCAGTAGCTACGCAGGTCCACACCGGAGCCGGTGGCGCCGAAGGGACTCGACCCGACGAAGCGTACGAAGTACCAGTGGACGAACATGCCGTCCCAGACGGCGGGAGCGGCCAGGAACACGGGGCGGCCGACCGTACGGAGTCCGTTCACCCAGGCCGCGGCGGCCGCCATCGCCTCCTGCGCGGTCGGTGCCTCGGCGATGAGCCTCTCCCGGTCCAGCCCGGACACGGCCAGCGCCTGCGGCACATAGTCGTCGGAGATCGGCTTGAGCTCGGTGTAGAACCGCAGGTCCGGGCGGCCGGCGACGGCCATGCCCAGCGAGAGCATGCTGTACGGGCCCGGGATGGGGCCGTCCGCCTCCACGTCCACCGCAACGTAGAGTTCGGGCAGCTTCGCGGAGTCGGCCATGCCCGCGACAGTAGCGATGCCGCCCGCCCCGAAGCGACCGAGTATCGTCGCCCCCCAACCTGATCGGCGGCCGAGCCCGTCCCTGGGGCAGAGGTGTCTCCTGGCCCGGCTCACCCGTGCCGGACCAGGCCGAGGAGGTGGCGTGAACGCGACGGACGAGGCGGACTACATCGCCTACGTGAGCGGCCGGTTACCGGTGCTGCGACGGTTGGCGGCAAGTCTGGCCGGCGACCCCCACCGCGACGACGACCTGGTCCAGCAGGCGATCACCCGCCTCTACGCGCACGGGCGGCGAGCTTCGCAGGCGGGCAACCTCGACGCCTACGTCTACAAGATCATGCTGCGCGCGTTCCTCGACGAGCAGCGCTTGAAGTGGGCGTCCGTACGGCTGCGGGCCGCACCCGCCGAGCCCGATACCGACGATTCCCCGCCTGCGGGTCGAACTGGGGATCCGGCCGGCGCCGTGGCCGATCGGATGCTCCTGCGCGAGGCGCTCGCCACCCTGCCGGCGAAGCAACGGGCCGTGCTCGTGTTGCGGTTCCTCGCCGACCGGTCGGTTGACGAGGTGGCCCAGATCCTCGGCATCGCGCCGGGGACGGTGAAGAGCCAGACGCACGACGGCCTGAACGCCCTACGCCGCCTGCTCGGACAGCCCGAGGCGTCCGACGACGCCTCCGACACCGGGCCACGCCGCGGCAGCACGCTTGACTCTGGAGTAACGCCATGACCGACATCCTGGGCCAGTTTCGCGACGAGGAACCGCCACCGTCGCGTGTGGACATTCAGCGGGCCGTACGGTCGGGACGGCGCCAGCAGCGGATCCGCACCGCGATCGCGGCGGGTGGAGCGGCGCTCGCGGTGGCCGTGGCCGGACTGACCGCGCCCGCCTGGCTCGCCCCCCAGCCCGACCCCGTTCTGCCGAGCGACACGTGCGGGAGCCCCCAACCAACCCGAGCCTCGATGT
>JADGGF010000465.1 GCA_019690055.1 Micromonosporaceae bacterium | reverse complement strand
CTCGCCCGCCCCACCGCCTGACCACGGATCGGCTTATCCCCGGGAGAATCGGCTTTACTGGGAACGGTTACCACGCGGCCGTGTGGTGGTGCGACCCACCACCGCACGGCCGCGTGACCGTGTTCACGGGTCCGCGCCGGCCCGAGGCAGGGCGGTCGTGGCGGGCCGCCCCCGGCCACGACCGTCCACAGACGACGGTTGAGAACTGACGCAGGAGGACGGCTCAGAGCTGACGCACGGCCCAGGCGGCGCCGCGCTCGGCGTCGAGTTCCACGAACCGTACCGACGACGAGGCGCTGGCGCGCTCGCTGCCCTCGCGGAGCATGTCGGTCGGGGCGGCGCAGACCAGGGTGGGCACGGTGAGCCTGGCCAGCCGTTCCTCCGAGGGATATTGGAACGCCGCCCGGTACGAGGCCCGGTAGGTGTCCCCGCTCTTGAGGAACTCGAGCACCAGCCGGTGCAGGTGCTCGGGATCCGAGGGAGCGGTCGGCCGGCGGTGCTCCGCGTCCTGGCGGTACCACGGCCACCACAGCTGCACGTCGCGGATGGTGTGCCAGGCCCGGATGAGGTGCTCCCCGTGGCGTTGCGGCGCCAACGAGATGAAGTAGTTCTCCAGGATGTCGCGGCGCTGCTCATCGTCGAGCACCGGCAGCCCGTCGGCCACGAGGCCGGACACCCGGTCCGGGTGGCGGATCGCGAGCTCCACGCCGACACAGGCGCCGGTGTGCGACCCGTACACCCGCACCGGGCCGACGCCCATCGCCGCCAGCACCTCGGCGACGACGTCGGCGAAGTAGCCGATGTCCGGGTCGTCCACCGTCGGCGGATCCGAGTACCCGTTGCCCAGGGTGTCCGGGGCGATGACCAGGTGGTCGGCGGCGAGCTCGCGGATCAGGTAATCGAAGCTGTCGGCCGAGCCCGGGGAGCCGTGCAGGAACAGCAACGGCCGCCCGGCCGGGTCGCCATCGACGCGGACGTGCACCCGGCCGTGGGAGGTGGCCACGTACCGCCGGCTGCTCCCTCCACTGTGGACGACAGGCGGCGGGGGCGGCGCCGCCGGCAGGTCGAGGGTGCGGTCGAAGGCGGCCGCCACCGCGGCCAGGTGGTCGGCGTCGGCCACGCTGCGCACCGTCAGGCTCGGCACCGCGGTCTCCAGCCGCGCCAGGTGCTCGTGCAACGGGTCGGCCTCCTTGGCGACCAGCACCGCCGGGACGGTGAGCCGGCGCACCGACGCGCGACCGTCGTACCGGAAGGCCGCCCGGTAGGCCAGCCCCCAGTCCGGCCGGGCCCGCAGCATGTCGAGGGCCATCTGGTGCAGCACGTCGAGCGGGGGGATGGCGTCGGCGAGGCGGCGGTCGGCCTCCTGCCGGTACCACGGCCAGAACGTCCACATGTTGCGCAGCCGGTGCCACACCTCGACGAGGTGCCCGCCGTGCCAGACCGGGACGATCGGTGGGGTGTAGTGGGCGAGCTGGTCGGCCATCTCCTCGACCGTGTAGAGACCGAGCCCGTCCATCACGACCTGGGCGATGCGGTCGGGCGCCTGCACCGCCGTCTCCAGGGCGATCTTGGCGCCGGTGTGGGTACCGGCCACGATGAAGCGGTCAAGGCCCACGGCGTCGGCGAACTCGAGCACGCGCCGGGCGTAGTCGGCGATGGTCGGCTCCTCGTCCCCGGACGGCAGCGGGTCGGACTGGCCGTAGCCGGCGGTGTCGGGCGCGTACACGGTAAAGTCCGGCGCCAACGCGCGGATCCAGGCGAGCATCGACCACGACGACATGGGCGAGGCGTGCAGCAGCACCACCGGCGCGCCCGAGCCCGCTCGCAGGTAGTGCATCATCGCCGGACCCACCGCCACGTAGTGCCGATCGACCACGTTTACCCCACTATTCGAAACACTGTTTCTGTTATCGGAACCATCCTCGCGGACGGCGGATGGTCTGGCAATCCCCACGGCATCCTTGGCGCCCCGTCGCGTACCGGGCATCAACGAACTCGGTTCACAACACCAAGGACAGTCCGGAACGCCGAGCACCGCATTCCCGGGACACCGAGGAACTCCCCGGAACCCCTTGACACCCACCACCCAGCAGACCAGCATGAGTGGAAACATCGTTCCGTATATCGGAACAGCCCGAGGAGCATCATGATCAGCGAAATCCGCGTCGCCACCATGGGGGTCAGCGACCTGAGCCGGTCGCGCCGCTTCTACGAGGCCGCGTTCGGGTACGTCGAGCACGCCTCCGGCACCGTCTCCGGCCCGGCGTTCGAGCAGCTCTGGTCGATGCCCGCGGGCATGACCGGCGCCGTGTCGGTGGTGGGGCCCGAGGGCGCGTCCTCGGGACTGCTCCGGCTGGTCCAGTTCGACCGTCCCGGCGAGCTGTACTGGGGCGACTATTCGGCCAAGCAGGACTACGGCCACTACGCGCTCAACATCCGCGTTCCCGAGATCCGGGCGGCCATGACCGCCATCCGGTCCAACGGAGGTCGGGCGAAGAGCGAGCCCACCCAGTGGACGGTCACCCCGCAGCTGTCCGCCTGGGACTCGCTGTCCTTCGACCCGGACGGCATCATCCTCGACGTCTTCCAGCTCGAGCCCGCCCCGGGCTCGCTGCTGAGCGACTACGACGGCCGCCCGTCACCCCTGCAGACGGTCGCCATCCACTCGAGCGACGCCCGCCGCAGCGCGATGTTCTACGCCGCGCTCGGCTTCCGGCCGTTCTACGACAAGCTGCTGGAGAACATGGACGGCTTCTTCCAGATCCCCCCGGGCACCAACCTGCACAACATCAACATGATGAAGCCGGAGGTGCCCGACGTTGGACGCATGGAGATCGCGCAATACGTGGGCTGGCCGGGCCGATCGCAGCGCGATCGGGCGGTGCCGTCGGCCCTGGGGATTCTCAGCGCCAGCCTGGAGACCGACGACCTGACGGCGACCGAGGCGCTGCTGCACAGCATCGGAGCCGAGCCGGCGTCCGAGCGCGTCGAGACCGACATGCCCGGGCTCGGGCCCATCGCGGCGCGCGCCTACTACGGGCCGGATGACGAGCTCCTCGAGTTCTTCCAGCGCCGATGACCGGCCCCGACCCGCACCCGCCCACGCGCGGGATCGCCCTCGTGACCGGCGGCGGCACGGGCATCGGGCGGGCGGTGGCCCTCGCCCTGGCCGGGCGCGGCCACGCGGTCGTGGTGACCGGACGGCGGTCCGAACCGCTCGACGAGACGGTCCACCAGATCCGGGACGCGGGCGGCCGTGGGGAGGCCGTACGCTTGGACGTCCGCGACGCCGAAGGCATCGGTACATTGCTCGATCGCCTCCGCCGCACCGACCGGATCGACGTGGTCGTGGCCAACGCTGGGTCTTTCGTCCGCGGGCCCGTGGCCGAGCTTGACCCGCGGGACTGGACGTCCCAGGTCGAGGTGAACCTCACGGGAGCATTCCTCACCCTGCAGGCGGCGGTACGGGCCATGCGCGACCAGGAGCCGGTGGACGGCTGCCGCGGCCACCTGTTCACCGTCAACTCGGGCGCGGGCGTGGCCGGATTCCCCACCGGGGCGGCCTACGCCGCGGCCAAGCACGGCCTGCGCGGCCTGGTGGAGAGCCTGCGCCCCGAGGTGGCCCCGCTGGCCATCAAGGTCACCGACATCGTCGTGGCGGCCACAGTGGCGAGCGAGATGAACGCGGCACGCGACGTGCCGAAGCTGCCCGCCAGCGTGGTGGGCCACACGGTGCTCTCGTGCCTGGCCCTCCCGGGGGCGGCCAATTGGGACCGGGTAGACCTCACCCAGCTACCGACCTGACGGAGAGCCCGGTCGCCGGCCTGCCGAGGCCCGGCTCGGTCAGGCCTTGACCACCGGCTGCAGCTTCGCGTCGGGCGGTGGTGGGGCCGCGGGCACGGCGTGGCAGGCCGCCTGCTGGCGGTTGGTCTTCCACTCCAGCACGGGGTACTCC
>JADGGF010000464.1 GCA_019690055.1 Micromonosporaceae bacterium | reverse complement strand
GTACGGATGCGGGATGGTCGGGTGGGGGCTGTACGACTGAGGGGCGGCCGGGTACGGAACGCCCAGGTACGGGGTCGGCGGAACACCGTACGGGATCGGTCCGCCCGGATGACCAGCCGACGGCGGGACCGGGGCGCCGGGGAGAGGCTGCACAGTCCCAACCTACCCGGTCGGGCGGCGTCGGGTGGGTCCTGCCGACGGCCCGGGCCCGCGGCTGTGTCCACAGTGGCTCTGGACCATCAGTCCAACCGAGACCCCGGGAAATCAGTCCACCCGTGACTCCGGGAATCAGTCCGACCGAGGCTGTGGGAACTAATCCACGGTGTCCGGGAAATCGTGGGGAATCGGGTCGACGGCGGCGAGGATCGCGGCGAGCGCGGCGACCACCAGAGCCAGCGCGGCGAGCCCCACCCCGACCAGAGCCAGCACCTCACCGCTGCGCAGACGCTCGCCGCCGGTGAGATAACCGCAGCTGGCGACCAGATCAGCCCGGGCCTGGCGGGCCAGGCCGAGCGCCACCACCGCGGGCACCAGACCACCGACCAAGGGTCCGGTGAGAAGGGCCAGCACGCCGAGGACGAGCACCGCCGTCGCCTTGGTCGAGGGCACGGGATCGGGGTCGAGCGGATGCCGCGCAGCCGAGGGCGCTAGCGGAGCGGTCACGGGACCTACCACACCATGGCGACGCCGGCGGCGTACCCACCTGGCCTCGGGTGCGCCCTAAGAGGTGACGGACAGTTCTGGTGCTCGCCTCCGCTCGCACGGGCCTCGGGCCCGTGAAATGTGGGTAATCCGCGAAGAAAACTGGGTAGCCACCTCCGATCTCCACCCTGACGGATCGCCCTACGGTCAAGAGCGTACGGTTCCCACCGGCTATCGGAGGCGATCAATGCCGCTGTTCATGGACATCCACAACCTCGACCGCGTCACGGCCGACGACGTCGCCAAGGCGCACCTCGCCGACCTGCAGGTCCAGCACAAGCACGACGTGAACTACCTGCGCTACTGGGTCAACGAGAAGCAGGGCAAGGTCTTCTGCCTGGTCGACGCGCCATCGGCCGAGGCGGCCGCCGCGGTGCACCGCGAGGCCCACGGCCTGGTCGCCGAGGAGATCTACCAGGTTCAGGAAGGGTCCTAAACGGTCCGCGCTGGCGGACTCATCGACGATGGGGTAACCGCAGCCGGACGAGACAATGGGCCATGGCCTTGCTGGAGAGAGCGTCGGCGCTGGCCGCGCTGGCGGAATATGCCGCGCAGGCTCGACAAGGTCAGGGCCGGCTGGTCTTCATCAGCGGTGAGGCGGGGGTGGGCAAGTCGGCCCTGGTCGAGCAGCTGGCGCAGGACCTTCCGGACGCACGGTTCGTCTGGGGGGCCTGCGACGGCCTGTTCACACCCCGGCCCCTCGGTCCCCTCCTGGACATCGCCGAGCACCTCGGTGGTCCGCTGTTGGACCTCTGCCGGGCGCACGCCGAGCGCCACGACCTGTTCACCGCGCTGCTGCGACAGATCAGCGAGCCGAACCAGCTCCATCTCGTCGTCATCGAAGACGCGCACTGGGCCGACGATTCGACCGTCGACCTGGTTCGCTTCCTCGGTCGCCGCATTCATTCGGCCGCCGTGCTGCTGTTGGTGACGTACCGAGACGACGAGCTGGCGGCTCGCGCCCCCTTGCGGGCGGCCCTGGGCGAGCTGGCCAGCAACGGGGCCACCCGACGGATCGGTCTCGCGCCTCTGACCGAGCGAGCCGTACGGACGCTGGCCGAGGGCAGCGGGCTGGACCCGCGCGAGCTGTACCGCGTCACGGGCGGCAATCCGTTCTACGTCACCGAAGTCATCCGCTCGGGCGCTGGCTCGGTCCCCGAGACGGCCCGCGACGCCGTGCTGTCCCGGGCCGCCCGGTTGAGCGGCCCGGCCTGGAAGGCGCTCGAAATCATGGCGCTCGTCGGCCTCCGGACCGACCCCCGGCTGCTCAAGGCCGTGGCCGGCGGCCCGCCCGACATCGTGGACGAACTGCTCGCCTCGGGCCTCGTCGTCGATGATGTCGCCTGGCTGCGCTACCGGCACGAGATCGCGCGCATGGCCGTCGCCAGCACGATCCCGGCCCATCGCCGCGCGAGCATCCACGCGGACATCCTGGCGGCGCTGCTCGAGCAGGGCATTGACGATGATGCCCAGCTCGCGTTCCACGCCGAAGGGGCGGGCGATGCGTCAGCCGCCCGGCACCACGCCACCCGCGCCGCGCACCAGGCAGCCGCCATGTTCTCCCATCACGAAGCCGCCGCGCAGTACGCCCGGGCCCTACGCTTCGCGGCCGAAGCCGACCCCGCCACGCTCGCGTCGTTGCACGAAGCGCACGCCGGCCAGCTGGGCCTGATCGACTCGTGGCACGAGGCGGCGGACGAGTATGAGCGGGCCCTCGCCCTGTGGCGCACCATCGGCGACCGGCCACGGGAGGGCACGGTGCTGCGGCTGCTCTCCCGGACGATGTGGCGGCTGTGCCGCGGAGCCGAGGCGGTGTCGCTGAGCGAAGCCGCCGTTCGCGTTCTCGATCCGCTCGGCCCGAGCCACGAGCTCGCCTGGGCCTACGCCAACCTCGCCGGCCAGTACATGTCCAACGGCCGCTACGCCGAGGCAATCGACTACGCGCAGCGGGCCCAGGGGGTGGCCCGGACCATCGGCGCCACCGAGGTCATCAGCGAGGCGCTCAACACCGAGGGCTGCTGCCGTTCCGCCCTGGGCCAGGCGTGGACGGACCAGCTGACCGAAGCGCTGCAGATCGCGCTCACCCACGGGCACCCCGTCGCGGCGGCGCGCGCATACACCAACCTCAACGGGCTGTTCTTCGACAAACGTCGTTTCGACGAAGCTGAACGTTACTTCATCGACGGCGTACGCTACTGCGACGACCACGACATCCCGACGTACGCCTCGTGCCTACGGGGCAATCAGGCGATGATGCTGGACCGGACCGGACGGTGGGACGAGGCCGAGACGCTATGCGCGGAGCTGCTCGACCAGGTCGTGTCACCCGAGAACCGGCTGTTCCCGCTGCTGACCCTCGCCCTCATCCGGGCCCGCCGCGGTCAGGCCGGCGCCGCCGGCGCCCTCGACGAAGCCATGGCCCTGGCCGAGGGGATCGGGGGGATGCGGCTGGTCGTCGCAAACCTGGCCCGCGCCGAGGTGCACTGGCTCTCCGGCGAGCCGAGCGCCGCCCAGCGTGCGCTCGACGCGGCCAGCGCCAAATCAGACCTGGTAGATCCCCGGACGTGGGGCGAGATCGCGGCCTGGCGCCAGCGGGTAGCCCGCGCGACGATGGGCGTCAGTTCCTCGATGGCCAACGGCGCCGTGGGCGGGCCCGACGCGATCGCCGAACCGTACCGGACGCTCCTCGATGGCGCGGCCCAGCAGGCGGCCCAGGCCTTTCTGGAGATGGGCTGCCCGTACGAGGCCGCCCTGGCCCTGGTTGACACCGATGAGGAGGAAGCGATGCGCCGGGCGCTGGGCATCCTCATGGACCTCGGCGCCACCGCGACCGCCCGCCTTGTCCGGCACCGCATGCGCCGGCTCGGCCTTCGGTCCATCCCGGCCGGTGCCCGCGCGGCGACCCGGGCCCATCCGGCCGGTCTGACCCCTCGGGAACGCGAGGTTCTCGCCCTCATCTGTGCCGGTCGCACCAACGCGGAGATCGCCCGGCACCTGTTCCTCTCCGTCAAGACCGTTGATCGCCATGTCTCGGCCGTTCTCGCCAAACTCGGCGCCCCGACCCGCCGGGACGCGGCCGCCAAGGCCAGCGAGCTCGGCCTCGCGTCCCTCGACTCAGCGGTCGCCAGCGACCCAGCGGACACTGCCACCGTGCGCCGACCACGCGTCCGCTGACCGCACCCAAGCCTCCTCAAGGGGGTAGCGGCCCGGGCACACAATGCCCGCGCCCCGGGCCCCCGGGCGGAAATAGGTGAGGGGCCCC
>JADGGF010000463.1 GCA_019690055.1 Micromonosporaceae bacterium | reverse complement strand
CGGCGCCCCCCCCCCCCCCCGGGGGCCCCACCCCGTCCCCCCGGGAGCCCCGCCGCCCCGGGGGGCGGCGAGGGGTATCACTGCATTTTCAGGGTCTGGTCAGGACAGTCCAGTGTGGATCTAGCCGAGGTTGACGCACTGGCCGCTGGCCGGGCCCTTCACCTCGTTGGCCACACCGAGGTTGATGGGGGCAGGGGAGTTGCCGGTGCAGGCCAGCGCGCCGTTAATGGTGTTGGCGGCGACCACCAGCTCCACACCGGGCGTGTTGGTGCCGGTCACCGACACCGGCCCGCGCACGGTCGAGCCGACCAGGGCGGCGCTGCCGATGGTGCCGGAGAGGCTGACCGGGCCGCTGACCTGCGTGTCGTAGAGGTGGACCGCCTTGGCCGAGGCCGCCGATACCGGGCCGCTGATGCTCGAGTTGATGGCCAGCAGCGACGCCCCGGCCGGCACCGATACCGGACCGCGCACCGTCGCGCCGTCGAGGCAGGTGACGCCGGAGACCGTCAGCGGACCGTTACGAACGCCGGTGATCGTGGTGTCGCAGGTCCGGACCAACTGGTCGAACCGCGCCCGGGCGACCGCGAAGCTCGGCGCCCAGGTGAACTTCGGCTGGTGCTGGGCGTTGAACTCGGCGAGCTGCACCTCCCGGGCTGCGGCGATCTCGGCCTCGCTCAGGTGCTCGCTGGGGGTCAGGCGGAATACGTCGAAGCCACGGGCGATCTCACTGCCGTAGATGTGGCCGTTGTACCAGTACGCCGACCAGAAACCACCGAGCACGAGCGACGTGGCGCTGATGGGGCCGCGGTCGAAGTAGCCGATCTCGACCGGGTTCGACGGGTCGGTGAAGTCCATCAGCGAGATGCCGCCCTGGTACCAGGCCTGGACCAGGATGTCCCGGCCGGGCACGGGCAGGAGCGACCCGTTGTGGGCCACGCAGTTCTCCTGGTTGGTCATCGGCACCGGCAGCTTGTAGTAGCTGCGGAACTCCAGCTTGCCGTTGACGATCTCGTAGATGGCGTTGGCGCCCCACTGCGGCTGGTCGGTCGGCCGGCAGCGCGCCGCCGTGCCGCCGCCCCACTCGTCGGTGAAGACGACCTTGGTGCCGTCGTTGCTCAACGTCGCCGAGTGCCAGTAGGCGAAGTTGGGGTCGGAGACCGCGTCCAGCCGGACCGGGTTGGCCGGGTCGGAGATGTCGATCAACAGTCCGTTGCCCTCACACGCGCCGACCGCCAGCCCCAGCGCGGGGTAGGAGGTGATGTCGTGGCAGGCGTCGGTGACCGGGCTGGGCGACCAGGCCGTGCCCGACGGGTGTTGCGGGGTCGGCGGCTGGTTCTGCAGACCGTCGATCCGCCCGGTCTCCGGGTCGGTGAACAGCCGCACCTCGTTCACCACGGCGGCCGCCGCCGGGTTGGCCAGCGGCACCTTGATGACCTCGATGCGCCAGCGCGACGGGTTCACGCCGTTCGCCGGGTTGTTGTTGCAACCGGCCATGTCGGAGGCCGGGCGCACCGAGGTGGTACCCGAGACGTACACGTACACGTGGTCCGGGTCGTCCGGGTCGGTGACCAGCGAGTGGGTGTGCGAGCCTCGGCAGGTCTGGACCGCGGCGACCTGGACCGGGTTGGTCACGTCACTGACATCGAAGATGCGCACGCCCTGGAACCGGACGCCGGTCGACGGGTTCGTACCGCAGTCGAGCCGACCGCGGGTCTCCTCCACCGACATGAACAGCAGGTTCCCGTACACGGACATGTCGCCTTGCCCGCCCGGGCAGACGACGTTGGTCACGATTTGCGGGTTGGTCGGGTCGGAGATGTCGATGATGTTAAAGCCGTTGAAGTTGCCCAGGAAGGCGTAGTGGCCACCGAACGCGATGTCCGAGGTGGCGAAGGAGATGGATCCGATGTTGGTGGGACTGAAGAAGCCCTCAGGCTTGTCGATGTGGGCCAGCCACTCCATGTTGGAGATGGCCGTCCCGGCGTCGAGCCAGCCCGGAGTCAGGCTGGTGCGGGGATCCGGCTCGTCGGCGGCCGCCGGGGCCCCGGCGAGGCCGGTCACCGCCACCCCGCCAGCGGTGCCGGCCAGGAGTCGGGCCGAGAGCCGATGAGGACGACGTTGTACCATATCGGCGCCTTTCCGGGGGAACGGATGTGGCGAAAAACGACAAACCATGCTGGTGTGTCGTAAAGGACGACGCTACCGCCCATCCGTCTTACGGGAAAGAGGCGCGATCGATGGCAGCGCCCGACGACATCGGCCGACGCTCAAATCGAGATCGGCGTCTCACGTTCACCGCGATTCCGGCGTGCGGGCCATTTCCATCGTGCCCGTTGGCCCTCCACAGTGGCCGGTGGGCGGCTGAACCGGGTCGCCTTCGCCGGTCACGCCGGGCTCGGGCGAAGGCCTTGCCTCCCGCAACCAGGGCTGGGGCGACGCACCCTGCGGTAGCGGCGACCACCCGGGTCCCACAGCGCGGAGCTGTCGGCCACGCTGACCAGCACCCGGGCCCGTACCAGGCGCCCGTGGCGTCTGTGATGTGTAGCCCGAACGCGAGCCCGTCCCAGAGCCGCCGCGCCCCCGTGGTCACCGGTCGGATCGGGCGGACCAGCGAGGCCAGGCTGGTCGGGGCGACCAAGCCGGTCGGAGCGCCTTCTGGCTGAGGCAACTAGACGCGGTGGGTGCGGGCACGCATGGGCGGCGACCGGGTCCTACAGTCGTCACCGTGGTCCGATCGGCTCCCTCCCGGCGCGCCGCCGGTCGGTCGCTGGCGAAGGTGTTCGCGACCGACCCGCTGGCGGCGGTGCTCACCGTTCTGCGCGAGGCGGGCCCCGACCGGGAGTTGCGGGCCGAGGAGGTCAAGCAGGCCCTGGTCGAGCGCGGGGTGCCGGCGGACCGCCTGCAGGTCTGGCGCCGGGTGCAGGAGCGCCTCGTCGCGCACGAGCGGGTGGGCATCGGCGGCGACCGGTACCACCGGACGTACCGCTGGCTGCCCGAACCGCCGCCGCCCACGCCGGACCAGGCGTTGGCGCTGCTCGCCGAGCATCGACTGCCGGCGCAGCGGCGGGTGGAGTTGGTGGAGGTTCTCCGGGCGGCCCTGGCTGGCCAGGCCGGCGCCGCGTCCCGCCCGGCCACCGACCCGGTGCTCGTCGCGCAACTTGAGCAGCGGGAGCGGGACGCCGTGCGGGCGCTGGCCGAGTTGGCGATCGAGGTCGAGGAGTTGGTCACGAACGAGGCGTCGGCCCGGGCGGTGGTGCACACCGTACGGTCATTGACCAAGCTCGCGGACCTGCGACCGATTGAGCGGGCCGGGGAGATGACACGGTTCGACCGCACTCGCCATACGAGCGTCGGCGGTAGGATCGCCGACGGCGCCCCCGTGCTCGTCCTTCGCCCTGGATACATGTGGAACCGGGGCGATGAAGAGGTCCTCATCGCCCGAGCGGTCGTTCAGGACAGGAGCCCATCGTGACCACCGCACTGGACTTCGGCACCTCCACGACCCTGGTCGCCACGGCCGACGGCGTCGTGCCGATCGGCACCGTCGACACGGCGCTTCCATCGATCATCGGCTACGACGATGACGGCACACTGGTGATCGGCGAGTCGGCGGAGGTGCTGTCGCCGACCCAGGCGGTCCGTTCGATCAAGCGGTCGATTACCGAACGGCGTGACTTCGTGCCGGTGGATCTGCCCGCGGGGGTGCGTGACGTACGCGTCGACGACCTGATTGGACACCTGCTGCACGAAGCGGTCCGGCGGGCGGCCGCCCGCGGCGTCGACCTGACCGCGGCGGGTGTGCGGCTGGGCTGCCCGGCGATGTGGGACGGCCGCCAGCGACGGCGGTTGCTCGACGCGGCTGCGCGGTCGGGCCTGTCGTTGACCCTGGAGAGCCTGGTCGACGAGCCGGTCGCCGCGGGCATCGCGTGGCCAGACTCTTATACACATCTACAACCCCACGAGACTCGA
>JADGGF010000462.1 GCA_019690055.1 Micromonosporaceae bacterium | reverse complement strand
CTAGGGGTTGGTTTCGGTTACCCAGGAGCGCACCGGTAGGCGCCGACTTTCGCGTACCCGAGCCCGGCGCCGTGTTTTCTCTGCTGGCCGTACCGTGTAGCGCTGAGTCGACATCCGGAAACGGCTGGGCATCCTGTGTCCACCGGCGTAACGGCGTGGCGACACTTTGCGACTTGTCGCCCTTCATGACCAAACTGAAAGGCGGCCGCCCTACTGGCGAGTCTGAGACGCGGCCACCGGTGACCCCATCGGCCCCTCGCTCACCGGCGCTATCGGCGCGGTGTACGCCGTGGCGACCGGCCGGGCCGGCGACCGCGACATCGTCGTCTCCGGCGGTCACGACCAGATGGTGTGGATCTGGGACGCAGCCACCGGAGTCCCGATCGGCGCCCCACTCACCGGCCACACCGAGTTGGTGTACGCCGTGGCGATCGGCCGGGCCGGGGACCGCGACGTCATCGTCTCCGGCGGCTTCGACGGCACCGTTCGGATCTGGGACGCGGTCACCGGCGACCTGATCGGCGAGCCACTCATCGGCCACACCGGCGTCGTGCTCGGGGTGGTGACGGGCCGGATCGGGGACCTGGCGTCATCGTCTCTGGCGGGTTCGACGGCACGGTGCGGATCTGGGATGCGGCTACCGGCGACCTGATCGGCGAGCCGCTCACCAATGGCACGGTGTTAGCGGTGGCGATTGGTCGGGCTGGGGACCGGGACGTCATCGTCTCCGGCGGCTACGACGGCACCGTGCGGCTCTGGGACGCGGTCCGTTCCCGACCTATACATTTGATTAATGTAACTGGCCAGAGTACCGGTCGGGCGCGCCGGGGTCCGACGACGAGCCGGGCGCGGGGAGCGCGCGTCGGCTACTCTGGCCGGCGTGTCTGAAGCGATCATCGTGCGCGACATCCGCAAGTCCTACGGCCAGACCCGAGCCGTGGACGGCGTGTCGTTCGAGGTAACCGAAGGCGAGTTCTTCGGGATCCTCGGACCCAATGGCGCCGGTAAGACCACAACGTTGGAGATCATCGAAGGGTTGCGCAAACCCGACGGGGGCGAGGTCCAGTTGCTCGGGATGTCCCCGTGGCCGCGTCACACGTCGCTGCTCCCCCGGATCGGCGTGCAGCTCCAGGCGTCGAGCTTCTTCGAGCGCCTGACCGCGCGGGAGCAGATTCGTACCTGGGCGTCGTTGTATGGCGTGAGCACCCGGCGGGCCGACGAGATGCTCGAGCTCGTCGGGTTGACCGACAAGGCGAACACCCGCATCGAGAAGCTCTCCGGCGGCCAGGCGCAGCGGCTGTCGATCGCGTGCGCGCTCGCCCACGACCCGGAGGTGGTGTTCCTCGACGAGCCGACCTCGGGCCTGGACCCGCAGGCGCGGCGGAATCTCTGGGACTTGCTGCGGGAGATCAATCGCCAGGGGCGCACCGTCGTGCTCACGACGCACTACCTCGACGAGGCCGAGGCCCTGTGTGAGCGCGTGGCCATCATGGATCGCGGCAAGATACTGCAGATCGGGCCACCCGCTGCCCTGGTCCGTGGCCTGGACGCACCCACCCGCATCTCGGTGGAGAGCGGGACGATCGCGGCGCACGACGCCCGGGCACTCGCCGGGGACGCGGAGATCAGCGACGACGGGGTCTCGCTCACGATCGCCACGCGCGACCCCGCCCGCGTACTGGCCGCGCTCGCCGAGCGTTCCGCGCTGCGCGGACTGTCGGTCCGTGGCGCCACGCTCGAGGACGTCTTCCTCAACCTGACCGGACGGGAGTACCGCGACGATGACTAGCAAGCTTGATACGCCTGGCCGCTCGGTTCGCACCCCGGCCGGTGCTCGCGAGGCCACCGTTGCGGGGTTGGGCAGCCTCTCCCGGGCCATGGCCCTTGGGTTCGTCCGCGACCGGACGGCCATGTTCTTCACGATCCTGTTCCCGTTGATGTTCCTCGTCATCTTCGGGCTGCTGTTCCGCGACTCCGGCACCAGCCGGTCCGAGATCATCCAGGTCGGTCCCGTGCCGGTGCTCGACGCGCTGCCGGCGGAGGCTCGGGCTGGGGTCGACGAGGTGCTCGATATCGAGCAATCCGATGACCTCGATGCTGCTCTGGAGAAGGTCCGGACCGGCGACGTCGACGCGGCGGTCGAGCAGCGCGGAAACACCGTGGTCGTCCATTACTCGGCGGCGGACCCGGTCAGCGCAAGCACCGTGCAGGCCATCCTGCGCGAGATCGTTCAGGCGGCCAACCTGGCCGCGAACCCGACCCCGCCGCGGTTCACCTTCGAGGCGCAGCAGGTGGAGGATGCGTCGCTCAAGCCCATCCAGTACCTGACCCCGGGTCTGCTCGGCTGGGCGGTCGCGACCGGGGCGATGTTCGGCGCGGCGCTCACCCTCGTCACCTGGCGCCAGAAGAAGATCCTGCGCCGGCTGCGCCTGTCCCCGGTGAGTACGCCGATCGTCTCGGGCGCCCGGATCGGCGTGAGCATCGTCATCGCGCTCGTCCAGGGGGCCATCTTCGTCGCCGTGGCGTCGCTGCCGGTCTTCGGGCTGCGGCTGTCGGCGTACTGGTGGATGGCCATCCCCCTGCTCATCGCGGGCACGCTGGCCTTCCTCGCGATCGGCCAGCTCGCCGGCTCGTTCACCAAGACGCCCGAGGCTGCCAGCGCGGTGGCCAACCTGATCGTGCTGCCGATGGCGTTCCTCTCCGGCGCCTTCTTCCCGCTGCAGAACGCCCCATCCTGGCTCAACACGATCTCGTCCGTGCTGCCGCTGCGGCATCTCGTCGACGGGCTGCTCGACGTGATGGTGCGGGGTCAGGGCCCGGCTGCGGTGCTACCGGAACTCGGGATCCTGCTCGGCTTCGCCGTGGTGGTGGGCGCGATCGCCGTCGCGCTGTTCCGCTGGGACGACGCCTGACACATTCGTCGGCCGGGCGGCGTCTGTCGGCCGGCCGACGCCCCCGGCCGCGAAGCGCGCCTCCGGCCGGGGGGCGCGGCTTTCGGGCGGGCCGCATCGGCGCGGCGGCGTTGGCCCGGTGTGCGCGGCGCGGGCACGCGGCGCGGGGTGCCGTCGGCGGTGCGGTGTCACCTCGCTGCCGCGGCGTCCACTGGGCGGAAGCCGTCGCGGGTGAGCGCGTCGCGGACCGGCGACGAGGCGAGGTAGTCCAGGAACATCCGAGCCACGGTCGGGTTGGGGGCGGCCGGCGGTACGGCCGCGACGAAGTCGGCCAGGGCGACGGAGGACTCCGGGACCTCGATGGCGATGACCTCATCCTGGGCCGCGATGGCGTCGGAGCGATAGACCAGGGCCACGTCGGCATCGCCCTCGGTGACGCGGCGCAGCGCTGACCGTACGTCCGGCTCGAGTTGCGGCGTGGCCACCGTGACCCCGGCGGCGGCGAGCACCTGGTCGGTGACGGCGCCGCAGGGCTCGGCCGGGTCGCACCGCGCCACCCGTACCTCAGGGCGGGCCAGGTCGGCGAGGCCGCGGACGATCAGCGGGTTGTCCGGTGGTACGGCCAGCACGATCTGGCCCCGGGCGACGTGCACGGGCTCGGTGGTGATTCCGGCCGGCCGGAGCGTGTCCGGGTCCTCGGCCACGATGAGGTCGGGCGGTGGGGACTGCGCGGCCCGTTCGGCGATGCGGGAGTCGGGCTCGAACACGGTCGTGATCTGCACCGCCGGATAGGTTGTCGTGTACGCGTGCACCATGCCCGTGACCGCGTCGGTCAGGGACGGCGAGGCGACGATGGTCAGCTCGCCGGAGGGAATCGACCCGCCACCACCGCCGCAGCCGGCGAGGGCCGCAGACACCAGCAGGGCCAGGGCCGCTCGCCAGCACGATCGCACCCGGCCACAGTAGCCGCGGTCGCCCCTGTTCCTCCTAGCGGGATCGGTCCCTCCCGGCGGGATCGGTCCCTCCCGGCGGGATCGGTCCCTCCTGGCAGGATCGGGGGATGCCCGCCACCCCTGTGGATGCT
>JADGGF010000461.1 GCA_019690055.1 Micromonosporaceae bacterium | reverse complement strand
AACTGCTCGCGGTCGCACCGGGCCCCGGCCAGGGCGAGCGAGGTCGCCGGGTAGGCCACCGGATCCGTCGGGGCGGGCAGCTCATTGCGGTGCTGGTGAACGTTTATGCCTATACCAATAGCGATGGCGTCCGGGCCTGCCGCCTCCGCGAGGATTCCGCCGCACTTGCCCCACCCATCGTCGCCGCCCGCGACCCCGGCGGGGCGGACGAGCAGGTCGTTCGGCCACTTCAGTGCGGCCTCGACGGCGGTCACCGATTCGCAGGCCTCCACCACGGCGACCCCGGCGAGCAGGGGCAGCCAACCGAGCCAGGTGGTCGGAATCGACCGTGGTCGGACGAGCACGCTCATGGTGAGCGCGGTGCCCGGCGGAGCCAGCCAGGACCGCCCCAACCGGCCACGCCCGGCCACCTGGCTCTCGGCGATGAGCACGAGACCCTCGCCGGCCCCGTCCGCGGCGGCCGCGATGACATCGGCGTTGGTCGAACCAGTCTCGGCCACCACGCGGACGTCGGACCAGAACCCACCCGGCCGCACCAGCGCCTGGGCGAGCCGGGCCTGGTTCAGCCGGCCACCGACTCGGCGCAGAGCGTCATCGCCTCGGCGCAGGCCGTCATCGCCTCGACGCAGGCCGTCGGATTCCCTGGTCCGGGCTGAGGTGTTCGCCACGCCTGTCATGCTGCCCGGTCGCCCGCAGCCGGTCGCTACCGGCCCGACCGGAACCACCCGAACCGAGCCGGCTCGGCCCCGTCCTCGGCTGCCGTCGGCGCGGCCGCCGGAGCCTCGGACGGGCGCGGACCGTGGCCGCCGCGGGTGAACAGCGCCGCGGTCAACACGCCGCGTGGCCGCGCCGTGCTCGGGGTCACCCCGCCGGGCGCCGGCGTGATGCTCAGGGTCACGCCGCGCGCCGACGGCTCGTCCGCCGGGGCGGCGGGCCGGGTGTCGGCCGCCGTCGGGACGCCGCGCTGGTGCACGGGCAGCCGCCAGGCCGGCACGGGGCCGAGCATGAGGGTCTCGCCTTCGAGCGCCTCTCCGACGGCCGTGGGCGCTGGTCCCTTGGCCGTCGCTGGTTTGGCCGTGGGCACCGGTGGCCGACGCCGGGGCGCCGGGTCGGGCGCCGCCCGCAGACGGGGCGGACCGGCCTCGTCGGCACGGGGATGGCCCGGCCGGGCCGACGCGGGGCGAGGACGGGAAGGCTGCGGTACCGGTGGGCGCCTGCTCCGGCCGAGGCCGGCGGCGCGCCGATGCACCACGAGGAGCGCCAGACCGAGGCTGGCGATGCCAGCCCCGATGAGGCCGGCGCCGACGAGCGTCACCTCATCCATACCGGGGCCAACGACCGGCGGCAGCCGCCGATACGCCGCTTGCGGACCTCGGACCGGCCGGCGCGGATACGATCACCGCGTGAGCGCCCCCAACCTCGACCCGCGGACGACCGCCGAGAAGATCGCCGACCTGGCCCGCCGCATCGACGAGGCGGTCCACGCCGGTTCGGCCCGGGCCGTCGAGAAGCAGCACGCGCGGGGCAAGAAGACCGCGCGGGAGCGGATCGAGATGTTGCTGGACCCGGGCTCCTTCGTGGAGCTCGACGAGCTGGCCCGGCACCGGTCGACCAACTTCGGCCAGGAGCGCAACCGCCCGTACGGCGACGGTGTGATCACCGGGTACGGCACCATCGACGGCCGTCAGGTCTGCGTCTTCGCCCAGGACTTCACGGTCTTCGGCGGCTCGCTCGGCGAGGTCTTCGGAGAGAAGATCGTCAAGGTCATGGATCTCGCCATGAAGATCGGCTGCCCCGTGATCGGCATCAACGACTCCGGGGGCGCGCGGATCCAGGAGGGCGTGGTCTCGCTCGGGCTCTACGGCGAGATCTTCTTCCGCAACGTCCGGGCCAGCGGAGTGATCCCGCAGATCTCGCTCATCATGGGACCCTGCGCCGGCGGGGCGGTCTACTCGCCCGCGGTCACCGACTTCACCGTGATGGTCGACCAGACCAGCCACATGTTCATCACCGGTCCGGACGTCATCAAGACGGTCACCGGTGAGGACGTGGCGATGGAGGATCTCGGCGGGGCCCGTACGCACAACACCCGCAGCGGCAACGCCCACTACCTGGCCGCCGACGAGGCGGATGCGATCGCCTACGTCAAGGCGCTGCTGTCCTACCTTCCGTCGAACAACCTCGATGACCCTCCGGCGTTCGACACTCCGGTCGATCTGTCCACATCGGAGTCTGACCTGGCATTGGACACCCTGATCCCCGACTCACCGAACCAGCCGTACGACATGCACACCGTCATCGAGCACGTGCTCGACGACGGGGAGTTCCTCGAGGTGCACCCGCTGTTCGCCCGCAACATCGTGGTCGGCTTCGGGCGGGTCGAGGGCCGGTCGGTGGGCGTGGTGGCCAACCAACCCCTGCACCTGGCCGGCTGCCTGGACATCGCCGCCTCCGAGAAGGCGGCCCGGTTCGTGCGCACCTGCGACGCGTTCAACATCCCGGTACTGACCTTTGTGGACGTTCCCGGGTTCCTGCCGGGCACCGACCAGGAGTGGGGCGGCATCATCCGGCGGGGAGCGAAGCTCATCTACGCCTACGCGGAGGCGACCGTACCCAAGGTCACGGTCATCACGCGCAAGGCGTACGGCGGGGCGTACGACGTCATGGGCTCCAAGCACCTCGGCGCGGACCTGAACTTCGCTTGGCCGACCGCCCAGATAGCGGTCATGGGGGCGCAGGGCGCGGTGAACATCCTCTATCGGCAGCAGTTGCGCGAGGCCGCCGACCCGGAGGCCGAGCGGGCCCGACTGATCGACGAGTACGAACGTACGCTCGCCAACCCGTACCTGGCGGCGGAACGCGGCTACGTCGACGCGGTGATCCGGCCGTCGACCACCCGCGCTCATATCGTGCGAGCGCTGCGGGCCCTGCGCACCAAGCGGGAGACGCTCCCGCCCAAGAAACACGGCAACATCCCGCTGTAGAACCTGGACCGCGCTGGAGAAGGTGCTCGGCCCGACCAGTCGGAGTCCAGTAGAAGAGGCAGCACTAGTTCGGCGGAGGCCCTCTTAATGCGTGACACCCTGCCGACGAGGGTGGTTCGAGGAGGTCGAGCCAATGAGCGCAGAGGCATTCGAGCACGCGGTTCCCTGGACCGAGGAGGAGTTCCTCGCGCTCGGCGAAACCACCGATCGCGTTGAACTCTTCGACGGGGGCCTGCACGTGACCCCCGCTCCTGGCCTACGCCACCAAGATATTTCGGCACAACTCCTGATAATCCTGAGGCCGGCAGCTACTGCGGCTGGGCTGGCGGTGTACCAGACCGTCAACGTCCGGCTCAAGCCGGACCGAATCCCGATCCCCGACCTCGTCATCGGGGCGCCGACCGACCCCAACGCCATCGTCGTGGACGCGGCCGCGGAGCGCCTGGTCTGCGAGATCGTGTCACCGCACAACGCCGCGACCGACCGCGTCCTCAAGATGCACTACTACGCCGAGGCCGGTATCCCGTACTACCTGTTGGTGGAGCAGGAGCCACTCGCCCTGCACCTGTACCGGCTGGACGGCCAGCATTACGTGCCCCAGGCCAAGGCCGAGGCAGGTACCGTGCTGAACCTCGAGGAGCCGGTACGGGTGGAGATCGACACGGTCGCGCTCGGCTAGGCTCCGATGCGTGCGTGACGAGAGCCGGCTTAACGAGATCCGCGTTGTGCGTGGTTCGCCGACCGACGAGGAGCTGGCGGCGCTGGTGACCGTCCTGGTCTCGCGGTCGGCCCAGGAGGCGACGGGTGGGCCGGCGCCGCTGAGCTGGTGGGCCCGGTCGGCCCGGCCGGCCGTGGCGCCGCGGGGCCCGGGTGCCTGGCGCGCCTCGGCCCTGCCCCGGTGAGATTCTGGCGTCCAAATGAGGTCTGGGTCCCAATGAGGCTGGTCTTGGCGTCGGCGAGCCCGGCCCGGCTGGCGGTCCTGCGCGCGGCCGGGCTC
>JADGGF010000460.1 GCA_019690055.1 Micromonosporaceae bacterium | reverse complement strand
CCCACGGTTCAGCCCGCCAGGGCGCTCACCGCGGCGGCGAACCGCTCCCCGCGCTGGTCGTAGCCGGTGAACATGTCCTTCGACGCCGCGGCCGGCGCCAGCAGCACCGTGTCGCCGGGGCGGGCGAGCCCGGCCGCCGCGCGGACCACCTCGGTCATCGCCTCATCATCGGTCCTGCCGACCTCAACGACCGGGACCGTCGGGGCGTGTCGGCGCAGCGCCTCGGCGACCTGGCCGCGGTCCACGCCGAGCAGCACCGCGCCGACGAGCCGGTCGGCGACCGTGGCGACCAAATCGTTGACATCCACGCCCTTGAGCTGGCCACCGGCGATCCACACCACCCGCGGGTAGGCGGTCAGCGAGGCGAGCGCGGCGTGCGGATTGGTCGCCTTGCTGTCGTCCACGTACGACACGCCGCCCACCGTCGCGACGAGCGCGTTGCGGTGCGGTTGCGGCTCGTACCCGGCCAACGCGGACCGTACAGCCGACTCCGGCACCCCCCAGGAACGGGCCAGGGCCGCGGCGTGCAGCGCGTTGCTGACGTTGTGCGCGCCGGTCGGACGGATCTCCGACACCGACGCGAGCTCAACCCCGTCCGCCGGCCCGAACGCCCGGTCGACCAACGCCCCGTCCATCACGCCGAGCTCCCCGGGCTTCGGCACGCCCAGCGTGACGCCCACCGTCCGCCCGCCGCCGACGCGGGCCGAAGGCTCCCCCGCGGCCGAATCGTGGGCGTACGGTCGCGCGTGCAGGCGGGCCGCGACGAGCGGATCGTCGAGGTTACCGACGGCCACACCGCTGCCGGTCACGGCGGCTCGCCAGATGGCGGTCTTCGCGGCCGCGTAGGCCTCGAAGTCGCCGTGCCACTCCAGGTGGTCGTCGGCCAGGTTCAGCAGTGCGCCGCCCTGGGGGGCCAGGGTCACCGACCAGTACAGCTGGAAGCTGGACAGCTCCACCGCCAGCACCTCGTAGTCGTCGCGCAGGACGGCGTGCACCAGCGGCTCGCCGATGTTGCCCAACGCCCCGGTGCGGTATCCGGCGGCGCGCAGCATCGCGGCGAGCATGGTGGTGGTCGTGGTCTTGCCGTTGGTGCCGGTGACCGCGAGCCACCCGGCCGCCTCGGGGCCGCGCAGCCGCCAGGCGAGCTCGGGCTCCGAGTAGACCGGCTTACCGGCGGCGAGCGCGGCGCGCGCCACCGGCGTGTGGGGAGCGAATCCCGGCGAGACGATCACGTCGTCGATCTCGGCCAGCAGCGCGGGCTCGGGCTCGTCGCCGAGCACCGCGTCCGCGCCCGCCTCCCGCAGGCGTACGAACGCCTCAGTCTCGGTGCGGTCGAGCACGGTGACGCGCGCCCCCAGGCCTAGCAGCACCTCGGCGCTGGCGGTGCCCGCGATGCCGGTGCCGGCGACCAGCACCCGCCGGCCCAGGTACGCCCGCGCCCGGTCGTCCGCGACCGTCACGCCGCCCCCATCCGCGGACCGGTAGTCGTACCGATGGTCATAGGCCCAACTCCATCACGCGCAGGAAGTCCGCGTAGAACAAACCGAGCGCCGAGGCGACGCCGATTCCGGCGATGATCCAGAACCGCACCACGATGTTGACCTCGCTCCAGCCGGCGAGCTCGAAGTGGTGCTGCAGCGGCACCATGCGGAAGACCCGCCGGTGCCACAGCTTGAACGAGCCGATCTGGATCGCCCAGGTGACCGCGATCAGGGTGAACAGCACCGCGAGCAGCGGCAACAGCAGCACCGTCCGGGTCGCGAAGGCGAGCCCGGCGATCAGCCCGCCCAGGCCGAGCGCCCCGGTGTCGCCCATGAAGATCTTCGCGGGTGACGCGTTCCACCACAGGAACCCGAAGCAGGCGGCGGCCGCCGCGGCCGCGATGATCGCGATCTCCAACGGGTCGCGCACCTCGTACGTGTACCGCCCGCCGTAGCTCGGGTCGAGGTCCCAGTGGCGGTACTGCCAGAAGGCGATCAGCGCGTACGCCCCGAGCACCATGACCGAGGCGCCGGTGGCCAGGCCGTCCAGGCCATCGGTGAAGTTCACCGCGTTGGACATCGACATGACCACGAAGATGAAGAAGACGAGCGTGCCGTACTTGGTGATGTCCAACCAGTACAGGTCACGCACGAACGAGACCGTGGAGTCCGCGACGGTCTCCAGCTCGACCGTCTTGGCCGGCACCCACAGCGCGACCGCACCCAGCCCGGCCCCGAGGACGACCTGGCCGAGCAGCTTGTACCGGGGCGCCAGGCCGGCGCTGTTGCGCTTGCGCACCTTGAGGTAGTCGTCGATGAAGCCGAGCGCCCCGAGGCCGACGAACAGGCCGAGCAGCACCACGCCGGTCGCGGTCATCCCGCTCGGCGTGCCCAGCGGGGCGACGTAGACCTGACCGTCGACGACGATCTCCCGCTCCGGCAGGGCCGCGAGCACGAAGTGCCCGGCGATGTAGGCGATGACCGTGGCGAGGATGAACACGACCCCGCCCATGGTCGGGGTGCCCTTCTTCGACATGTGCGTCTGCGGGCCGATCTCCCGGATCGGTTGACCGGCCTTCAACGCGGCGAAGACGCGAATGGCGAACGGGGTGAGCGCGATCGTGACGAGGAAGGCGACGACCGCGGCGACGATGACGGCCCTCACGAGGTGACCAGCCCGATGAGGTCCTCGTCGCGCAACGCGTCGGCCACCGTCCAGGTCCGGTAGCGCGACCCCTTCACCAGCACCACGTCACCTGGGCGCATTGCCGCGCGCAGCCAGGCCACGGCCGCGTCCTGATCGGACACCACCACGGACTCTCCTCCCCAGTTCGGTACCGCTACCGCCCCGTCGTGGATCGGCGCCGCCTCCGCGCCCACCACGACGAGCCGGTCCACACCCAGTTCGGCCGCCAGCTGGCCGACCTGCCGGTGTCCCTCCCGTTCCTGCTCGCCCAGCTCGGCGAGGTAGCCGAGCACCGCCACTCGGCGACGACCGGCCCCGATCGCGACGAGCGCCCGTAGCGCCGCCGCGGTCGAGGCCGGGTTGGCGTTGTACGAATCATCGATGACCGTCACCCCATCCGGTCGATCGAAGACGTCCATGCGCCGCGAGGACGCGACCGTCACCTCCGACAGCGCCGCGGCCAGCTCGGGCAGCGGCAGGCCGGCGGCCCGCGCCACGGCGGCCGCCAGCAGCGAGTTGCCGACCTGGTGCCGGCCGGCGACCTGCAGCCGGACGGTCGCCTCTCCCTCGGGAGTCGACAGAGTGTATGTGGCCCGTCCTCGCTCGTCGAGCGCGACGTCGTGCGCCCGGACGGTCGCGTCGGCCGCTTCGCCGGCCAGCACCACCGTCGCCGTGGTCTGGTCCGCCATCGCCCGGACCCGCTCATCGTCGGCGTTGAGGACCGCCACGCCGTCGGGCGGCAACGCCCGGACCAGCTCCCCCTTGGCCCGCGCGATCGCGTCCACCGAGCCGAACTCGCCGATGTGGGCGACCCCGACGTTGATCTCCACCGCGATCCGCGGGGGCGCGATGTCACACAGGTAGCTGATGTGTCCCTCGCCGCGCGACCCCATCTCCAGCACCAGGTACCGCGTGTCGGCGTCGACCTTGAGCGCCGTGTGGGGTAGGCCCAGCTCGTTGTTGAACGACCCTGGCGGCCCGATGGTCGGGCCGAGCCGGGCCAGCAGCGCCACGATCAGGTCCTTTGTGGACGTCTTGCCGGACGATCCGGTGACGCCCACGATGGTCAGCTCGGGCAGGCGGTCCACCACCGCCCGGGCCAGCCGCCCGAGCGCGACGCGGGTGTCCGGCACCACGATCGTGGGGACCGGCGTGGGCCGCGTGCCCAGCACCGCCACGGCCCCGGCCGCGCGGGCCTGCTCGGCGAAGTCGTGCCCGTCCGCCTTCTCCCCCACGAACGCCGCGAACAGGCCGCCCGGCCCCACCTTCCGCGAGTCGAACTCCACCGACCCGGTCACGCACACCCCGGGATCGGGGGCGCCGACCAGCGCGC
>JADGGF010000459.1 GCA_019690055.1 Micromonosporaceae bacterium | reverse complement strand
GACCGCTTCAACGTCAACTTCTCCGTCAGCGGCACCAACAACTGGGTCGTCACCATCAACCTCGGCCCCGGCCAGAGCATCCAGAACTCCTGGAACACCACGCTGTCCGGCAGCAGCGGGACCATCCAGGCCAGACCGAACGGCAACGGCAACAACTTCGGCATCACGGTCTGGCGCAACGGGAACAACAACACACCAAGCGCGAGCTGCGCGGTCGGCTAGCGCCGGCCCAAGTTGGGCTGCTGACGGTGGCCGCAGCCCAACCCGGTCCGCCTGAGACACCGGTCATCCGGCAGGACCTGTTGGGACGTCAGGTTCTGCCGGATGACTGCTTACGTCCTGCTCGCGGCGGAGCGGGCCGGCCGCGCCGCCGAACTGGTTGGCGCCACCAGCTTCGCCGAGATGGCCGACCGAATAGGAGGGTGACGAGCGGGACTCGCGGCCGAGCCAGTTATCTGCTCCTATCTGTCCACGGAGGACAGTTGCAGGACGCCCGTTTGAGTGTGGGGCGGCTTCGGGCCAGCGGAGACATTCAGCCCAGCGGGAACGCGGTGGCGGCCGTCCAGGCGAACGGCGGCGCGGCGACGGCCGCGGTCAACCACCACGGGACTGCGTACCGACGCAGGACCGCGGCCACCCCGGCCCCGATGCCGAGTAGCGCGGCGAGCAAAGGCAGCACCAGCACGAGGAAGCCGGGGGCCAACCCGACGACCGCGAGCGCGGCCAGCAGGCCCAGCGGGGCCCCGAGCACCACGGCGTGCAGGTACCAGCGCCCCAGGC
The DNA here is from genome assembly GCA_019690055.1 of Micromonosporaceae bacterium. GTDB lineage: Bacteria > Actinomycetota > Actinomycetes > Mycobacteriales > Micromonosporaceae > DATBGZ01. The sequence goes on along the minus strand of JADGGF010000459.1, from coordinate 3,230 downwards.
CCAGGCGCTCGGCGGCTCCGAACAACGCCCAGGCCGCCACCAGCAACGCGAGCAACGGCACCAGCCGCGCCCGGTTCGGCGTCACCCAGGTCACTCCGGTCTGGATCGGCACGACGACCATTACGGCCGCATAGACCACGAGCGGCGCGATACGCAGGGAGAGCCACCGATCCCGCCGTCGCTCTGAGTCCATTGCGACCCCGTCGGGCCGCTCCCCGCTGAGGGCAGCCGCACCGAGCGCCGCGATGCCGAAGGCGACCACGACCAGGGCCACGTACCCGCCGACCGCGAACCCGAGTGACGGGTCGGGCGCGACGGCGCCGACACCGGCCGCCACGATCAGGCCACCAGCCAGCGCCAGCGCGGGCCGCACCAGATCGGACGGCCTCGGCACCGGCGGTACCAGCGTGAACAGCCACGACGAGGCCGGCGCGGGTGGTGCCGCGAGCGCGGCCGTGGGAGGGCGGGTCGCGACGCCCCGCAGCGCGAGCCCGGCCAGCGGAACGAACCCCACCAGCAGGCCGAGCAGCAGCAGGCCGGCCGGCCACAACCGGCCCAGGGGATGGACAGCGCCGCCACCCCCGCCGGGTTGGACGGTGTCGTCGAGCCAGGCCAGGACGCGCTTGTGCGTGCCGGGCGAGTACAGGATCGATACGTGCTCGACCCCGGGAACCGCGTCCGCCCGCACGGCGGTGCCATCCGCGATCGACCCGTACGTCCGGCCGGTCTCCGCGGTGTCGCCGGCCCCGGCCTGCTGGAGAACCTGCCGCGCTGGCTCGATCAGGAGGATTTCGAGCTGGCCGAAGAGCACGAGCAGGTTGCGGGGCAGGACGGTCGGCACCGCCCCCAACGAGAGGGCGACCGTGGCCGCGATGTCTGGGTGCTGTCCGCCGTACTCCGTAACCGCGATGGCGCCCCGGGAATGTCCGATGAGGACGATTCGGCTGGAGTCCACATCGGACTGGTTCCGCAGAGACCGGACGGCCACATCCACATCGGACAGCGGGTCGGTCAGCGGTCGGGTCGAGGCGCCGTGCCCGGCCAGGTCGGGCAGCACGACCACGTAGCCGTTACGGGCGAGCGTGTCGGCGAACGGCTGCATGAGCCGGGCCGAGCCTGCATAGCCATGCACCACCACGGCACCGGGATGCGGCCCGTCCGCGGTGGCCGGGCGGACGAACGTCAGCGGCACGCCGTCGACCACCATCGTGGTCCGCTGCAGACCGTCCCCGGCCCGGACCGACCCGAGCCAGCCCACGGCCACCAGGATCACCGCCAGCCCGGCCAACAGCCCGTTCACCCGTCGCACCCGAAAACAGTAACGACGGATTCACGAGGCTCCGCGTCCGACACCACCGGGAAGCCACTCCGCTGCGCGTCGCTCGCCTTGTGCCGCCAGGACTGGCGCCCGTACGCCCCAGGGCCGCAGGATGGTGGCATGCGCAGACCGACAGCCGTCGCACTTCGCGTCGCCGTCCTCGCCGGGGCAGCGGCGTGCACGTCGGACGACCCGTCGGCCCCCAGCCCGTATACGGTGCTCATCGACCTCTACTCTGGCCAGCCGAATCCAGAGGTCGAACTCAGTGCATCGGTGGGGGAACAGCTCTACCGCGAGGTGGCGAGTCGGGCCGACGACTTCAGTCCGGGCGACGAGCCGGCACCAATACTGGGTTTCCGAGGCTTCGTGGTCACTCCCGACGACCAATCGCTGCCGGTCCTTCGGATCACCACCGACACCATGTACGCGACCCACCCAGAAGGAATCCGGGTGCTGGCCGACCCAGATGCCCGGTACTACGACCTGATTCTCAGTGACGTCGGTTCCCGGCTCGCTTCCAATGTCCTCGACGCCCTGCCGTGAACGATGCGCAAGGGCTGCCGTGAACGATCCGCACAGGAGTGTCGGGGGCACAGTGCCGTCCACTCCTACCGTCGGCTCGGGAAAGCGGCGACGACCCGCCCAGGTTTGTGTCCGGGCAACGGACGGAACCACCTGAAGGCGGACTCGTGGTGAAAAGTCGGCGACACGATCAAAAGCCTCAACGTGCCGCTGACCGCGTGGGTCGCGCCGCCATTCACCGACGGCGCGTCGATCAGATCGGCTTATCGACGCCGCCGGTAACCTCGATGGCAGTCGGCGGGCGCGCGCCCCTGACAATCACCAACCGCGAGACGATCCCTTGGTCGCGTCGCGGTCGGTACCATGCAGCGCCAGATACGGGCAAGCGAGTGAATAGACGCTGGGACGAGGTATGGCGGGAAACCATGCGGGCGGGCACGCTGACGTTGCCGTACCGGGTTACGACGGCTTCGAGCTGATCGGTCGGGGCGGATTTGCCACCGTCTACCGAGCCCGACAGATTGCGTACGATCGCCGCGTCGCGGTGAAAATTATCGATGTCGACGTCAATGACGAGGGCGTACGCCGCCGGATCGAACGGGAGCGTACGGCGACCGGGCGGCTCACCGGTCACCCCAACATCGTCACCATCCTCGACTCCGGCTTCCTCGACGACGGCCGTCCCTATCTGGCCATGACGCTCTGCCCGGGCGGGTCGCTGGCCGACCGGCTGGCCCGCGAGGGTCCCCTGCCCGTCGCCGACGTGCTCCGGATCGGCGTCAAGATCGCGGGCGCCCTGCAGACAACCCACGCCCACGGCGTGGTGCACCGCGACGTCAAGCCGGAGAACATCCTGGTCACCCCGGCCGGGGAGCCCGCATTGTCGGACTTCGGGGTGTCCACCATCGCCGACCACTACGCCCAAACCCGCAGCACTGCCGCATATACCCCACAGCACGCCCCGCCGGAGGTGCTGCTCGGCCAGGCCACGACGGTTCAGTCCGATGTGTACAGTCTCGGCTCGGCCCTGTACCAACTGCTGGCCGGACAGCCGCCCTTCGCCGCGGCCAGCAACGCCGGGCTGGCGCCCTTCGTCGACGCCGTGCTGCGCACGCCACCACCGCCTCTCACTCGGTCCGACGTGCCAGAGCCACTGTGGGAAGCCCTGCAGAAGGCGCTGGCCAAGGACCCGGCGGATCGGTTCGAGAGCGCGTTGGCTCTCGGCGAGGCCCTGCGCGACGTGCAGGCCGCCCTCGGGCTCCCCCGCGACGACATCCCGGTATTTACGCCGGCCGAGCCGATGCCCACCGAATCCGAGTCGGCGCCCGCCGGCGGTACGGAGACGGTGCTGCCACCCCGCCCACCCACGACCACGGCGGAGTCCACCGTC
>JADGGF010000458.1 GCA_019690055.1 Micromonosporaceae bacterium | reverse complement strand
GGGGGGGGGGCCCGGGGGGGGGGCGGGGGGGGCCGGGCGGGCCCCGCCCCCACGCTCACGAGGAACGACTTGTGCGCGACGACGGCCCGCACTACGGCTCGATGCGCGTGCCCGTACCGGTAAAGGTCCAACTCACGGCCAGCGTCCCGTCGGCGAGGTGGACCTCGCTGCGGCCCGGGCCGGAGATCGTCTGGCCATCGTGGGAGATCGTGCCGCGCCAGTAAACCGTCTCAGTCCCGAGAAGGTCACTGCCGTTGGCGCCCTGAATGAAGTAGACGTACTTCACATCGTAGGTGCGCGGCCCGACCCGCTTCCAGCCACCGTGACCGGGCGTCTCCAGCGTGGCGAAGTCGACCACACCCGGAATCGGCGCCTTGGCGAGCAGGCGCGTTTCGATCAGACCGCCACCCGGGGTGAAGGTGACGAGCACGTGCGCCGTGTTGGCAACGGGGTCGGTGACGGTCGCCGTGATCCGCCACGAACCGAGGACGGCGTCGTCGCCACCCCCGCCGCGGCCGGCGGCGTGGACGATCGGCGCCGTAGCGGCGGCGGCGACCCCCAATCCGAGCACCGACACGGTCATGACGGCAGCGGCGACCGTGGCAACCCGCAGCCAACGCCTCGACTGGCCCATCGCGAGAAAACCTCCTGACGTGTTCGGTAGGACCACGGGGCGTGCCGAGGCCGATGATTGCTGCGAATTAGACCATCGACATGGCTTGGCAGGCAAGATCGCCGCGTGGTCGTCGTCGCCGCCCGGCGCACGCCCCGCCGCCGCCGGCGACCGTCGATGCGTGCGTGGGGTCGGCAACCGATCCGGCGAGGACGCGCCTTGTGGGTGGGCGGTGGGATTGGGCCGTGGGTTTGGCCGCCCGGCCGGACGGGTATTCCGGTCGCCATGGCTGGTATCGAGCTACGCAGCTCCGCGTTCAACGATCATGACCTGATGCCAGAAAGGTTCTCACGTTCCGACGGCAACGTCTCCCCACCGCTGCAGTGGTCGGCCCCGCCGGAGGGTACGGAGGAGCTGGTCCTGCTGTGCGAGGACGCGGAGGGAAGGCCGGAACCCTTCCTGCACTGGCTCGTCACCGGAATCGACCCGCGATCCACCGGTGTGGCCGAGGACCACGTCCCGGCGGGTGGCCAGGAGTGGCCGAACGACTTCGGGACGATCGGCTGGGACGGTCCGCACCCGCCGAAGGGGGACGAGCCTCACCGGTACTTCTTCCACCTCTACGCGATCTCCGAACCGCTGGACCTGGGTCCCCGCCCGACCGCCGAGGAGGCGCGACGGGCCGCCGAGCAACGCGAACTGGCCAGCGGCACCATCGTGGCTCTGTTCGCCCGCTGACGGGGCCCGTCGCTCGACACACCCAAATCATGACGCGGCCGCGTACGCCCGCCTCACCGCGCCACCAAGGGCGGCCCGCTCCCGTGCGACATGCCCACCCGGGGCGGCCGCCCTTGCCGTCGCCGCCAGCCCTCCATCGCACCGCGCATGATCGCATGAAACGATCATGCACGCCCGCCCGTACGACCACCGCATCCCGGTCGCCGGATCGACACATGGACTTCTCCGACAGCCGGAGTGACCCGGCCGAGGTCTTGACGAGGTCGACGCCGGTTCTCCACACTCAGACCACGGGCCTTCGGTAACGTTATCGATCACGCCGGTAACGTTATCGATCTAGGCGCGCTTACCTGCGTCGATAACCCCCGCTCGACGTGGGCGCTCGTGCTGGGCTGCGCACATCGGCGTAGGTCAGCACGTTCCCCTGTCCGTCCTACCGAGTGCCCCAATCGCACAACGGCACCCCCGGTGCGCTGTCCCATCTATGGGAGCGCTCCCAGGGGTCTCCCGCCGACCTGCCGAACCAGGCCGGTCCCGTCCCAGGAGGAGAGCATGCTGGAAACAGCCCGGAAAGCCCTCGACAAGCCACCCCGCTGGCGCCCGCGTCCCCGAAGCGTCGCACTGTGGCTCGCCGCCGTCGCCGCGGGGGCGATGGGCGCGGTCGCGATCTCCGCGCCGGCCCAGGCCGCGCTCCGCGACGGAGCGGCGATTCAGCAGGGCCGCTTCATCGGTTTCGCGGCCAACGCCCAACTGCTGTGTAACAACCAGGCGTCCTGCACCTCGGGCAGCAACGCGACCTACCGCAACATCGCGGCGACCGAGTTCAACCAGGTCACGCCCGAGAACGTGATGAAGTGGGAGACCATCGAGCAGAACGACGACCAGTACAACTTCGGCCCGGCCGACGGCATCGTCGCGTTCGCCCAGGCCAACGGCATGAAGGTGCACGGCCACACGCTGGTCTGGCACAGCCAGACGCCCGGCTACGTGCAGGGCCTGTCGGCGGCGGCGATGCGGGCGGAGATGCAGGAGCACATCCAGGCCCTGGTCGGCCGCTACGCCAACAACCCCACGGTCGTCTCCTGGGACGTCGTCAACGAGGCCATCTCCGACAGCAACGGCCAGCTGCGCCAGTCGTTCTGGCTCAACACGCTGGGCCCCAGCTACATCGCCGACGCCTTCCGGTTCGCCCGCCAGGCCGACCCCGACGCCGACCTGTGCATCAACGACTACGGCATCGACGGCATCAACACGAAGTCGAACGCGATGTACAACCTGGTGCAGAGCCTGATCAACGACAACGTGCCGATCACCTGCGTCGGGTTCCAGGGGCACCTGCAGCTCAACCAGATCCCCTCCACCCTGCAGCAGAACCTGCAGCGCTTCGCGGATCTGGGCCTGAAGGTGCGCATCACCGAGCTGGACATCCGCATCCCGCTGCCGTCCGACCAGAACGAACTCCAGCAGCAGGCGCAGAACTACGCGACCGTGGTCAACGCCTGCCTGGCCGTGGCCGCCTGCCAGGGCATCACCCTGTGGGGCATCGACGACGGTAACTCGTGGCTGCCGAACAGCTGCTGCGGCAACGAGGGCGACGCGCTGCTGTGGAACGCGAACTTCCAGCAGAAGCCCGCCTACGCGGCCGTCAACACCGCGCTCGGCGGCGGCACCGGCCAGGTGCCGGGGACGCCGGGCACGCCCACCGCGACGAACGTGACCGCCTCGTCAGTGACGCTGACCTGGACCGCCTCGTCCGGCACCGTGACCAACTACCAGATCGAGCGGGCCACCGGCGCGACCAGCACCAACTTCACCCAGGTCGGCACATCGACCACCACCACATTCACCGACACCGGGCTGGCGGCCAACACCACCTACCGCTACCGGGTCCGCGCGGTCAACTCGGCCGGCGCGTCGCCCTACTCAGCAATCGTCAACGTGACGACGACCGGCGGCACCGGCCAGGTGCCGGGGACGCCGGGCACGCCCACGGCGACCAACGTGACCGCCTCGTCAGTGACGCTGAGCTGGACCGCCTCGTCCGGCACCGTGACCAACTACCAGATCGAGCGGGCCACCGGCGCGACCAGCACCAACTTCACCCAGGTCGGCACATCGACCACCACCACATTCACCGACACCGGGCTGGCGGCCAACACCACCTACCGCTACCGGGTCCGCGCGGTCAACTCGGCCGGCCCCTCGTCCTACTCGGGGATCACGAACGTCACCACGTCGGGCGGGAGCACGGGCGGCAACTGCACCTACCGCATCGACGCCTGGAACGACGGGTACGTGGCGTACGTGACGGTGTTCGGGCCGCGCTCCGGCTGGTCGATGCCCTTCACGATCGGGGCGAACAACACGATCATCAACAGCTGGAACGCGATCATCTCCCCCAGCAGCGGCACCAACCGGACCGCGACGAACATGAGCTACAACGGCAACCTCTCGGCGGGCCAGAGCACGCAGTGGGGCTTCCAGTCGACGCGGCCCGCGGGCGGTCCGCTGCCCACGTTCCCGGACTGCACCCCGGAGTGAGCCACGACCGCTGAACAACAACCGCTGAGTAACACCACCGGAGAGTCCTGACACCACGGTCGCGGGGGGGGCCCCCCCCCCACCCGGGGGGCGGGGCCCCCCCCCCCCCCCACACGCACC
>JADGGF010000457.1 GCA_019690055.1 Micromonosporaceae bacterium | reverse complement strand
AACACCCCCCCTGCGAGCGGGCCGGGGGGGGCGGCGGTGCCGGCCACGGCGCCGTCGTCAAAGGCGGCCCGGCACGCCCGGATCGTCGCGTTGATCCGGGACGTGCCGGTCCGGTCGCAGGCGGAGCTGGCGGATCTGCTCGCCGCCGAGGGGTTCGTCACGACCCAGGCCACCCTGTCACGGGACCTGGAGGAGCTGGGCGCGATCAAGGTGCGGGGCACCGACGGATCGGCTCCCGTCTACGTCATCCCGGAGGAGGGGGCGGGGCCGCTGCGCGCGGCCGAGCAGCCGCCGGAGCGGCTCCGACGCCTGCTGCGCGAACTGCTCGTCAGCGCCGAGGCCAGCGGGAACCTGGTGGTGCTGCGCACCCCGCCCGGGGCGGCCCAGTTCCTGGCCAGCGCGTTCGACCGTTCTGGGCTACCGGAGGTGATGGGCACGATCGCCGGCGACGACACGATCATCGTCGTGGTGCGGGAGCCCACACGCCGGGCGGGGCCGGCCGCAGCGCTGGCCGCGACCCTGCTGGAATGGGCGGGCAAGGCGTGACGGCCACGGGCACCCGTGGCGCAGTCAGTGTCAGCGGAGCCAGTGTCAGGAAGGACGCCTTGTTGACGGATTTGCCCAGGAGGGAGTCCTTCCTGACACGACGGCGGATGGCACTGACACGAGGAGGGAGGCGAGCGTGGGCGCGGCAGACGGCGCACAGGGCATCCGGTTGTGGGGCGGACGGTTCTCGGGCGGGCCGGCCGAGGCCCTGGCCCGGCTGTCGCTGAGCGTCCACTTCGACTGGCGGTTGGCCCCGTACGACCTGGCCGCCTCCCGGGTGCACGCCCGCATCCTGGCCGACGCCGGGCTGCTCGACGCCGACGAGCTCGGCCGGATGCTGGCGGCCCTGGACGACCTGGAGGCGGCCTGCGCGTCGGGGCAGTTCCGGCCGACGGTCGAGGACGAGGACGTACACACCGCGCTCGAACGGGGCCTGCTGGAGCGGCTCGGCGCGCTCGGCGGCAAGCTGCGGGCCGGGCGTTCCCGCAACGATCAGGTCGCCACCGACCTGCGGCTGTACCTGCGCGATCACGTCCGGGGCGTGGCCGCCCGGCTGGTGGAGCTGGTCGACGCGCTGGTCGAGCAGGCGGCCCGGCACGTGGACACGCCGGCGCCGGGCATGACCCACCTGCAGCACGCGCAGCCGGTCTCGTTCGGCCACCACCTGCTGGCCCATGTCCATCCGCTGATCCGCGACCTGGCCCGCCTGCGCGACTGGGACGCCCGGGCCGCCGTCTGCCCGCTCGGGGCCGGCGCGCTGGCCGGATCGAGCCTGCCCCTGGACCCGCAGCGCGTGGCCCGGGAGCTGGGCTTCGAACGGGCGGCGCCCAACTCCATGGACGCCGTCTCCGACCGGGACTTCGTAGCCGAGTTCCTCTTCGCGGCCGCGCTCATCGGCGTGCACCTGTCCCGGCTGGGCGAGGAGATCGTGCTGTGGACCTCGCAGGAGTTCGGCTGGGTCGAGCTCGACGACGCCTTCGCCACCGGGTCGTCGATCATGCCGCAGAAGAAGAACGCTGACATCGCCGAGCTGGCCCGGGGCAAGGCCGGCCGGCTCATCGGTGATCTCACCAGCGTGCTCACCATGCTCAAGGGCCTGCCGCTCACCTACGACCGGGACATGCAGGAGGACAAGGAGCCCACCTTCGACGCGGTCGACACGCTCGAGCTCGTGCTGCCCGCCCTGACCGGCCTGGTGTCGACCATGACCGTCCGGGTGGACCGTCTCGTCGAGGCGGCGCCGAAGGGGTACACGCTGGCGACCGAGGTGGCGGAGTGGCTGGTGCGCCAGGGCGTGCCGTTCCGCGAGGCGCACGAGATCACGGGCTCGCTGGTCGCGCTGTGCGTGGCCCGGGAGTGCGGGCTGGACGAGGTCTCCGACGAGGACCTGGCGAAGATCTCGCCCCACCTGACTCCCGACGTACGCTCGGTGCTGGACGTCCGGGGGGCGCTGGCCGCCCGCACCGCACCCGGCTCGACCGGTCCCGGCCCAGTGGCCGAGCAGCTGGCCGAGGTTCAGTCCACAGTGGAGCAATGGCGGGAGTGGGCCGCCACCCGCGTCGTCCCGCGCTGACGCCGCCGCGCATGAGCCCGGATGGTCTGGCCCGGTTGCTGGAGGGGGCGCCGGAGGTGGTGGCGCCGGGGCTGCTGGGGTGCCGCCTCGTGGCCGGTGGGGTGACCGTGCGCCTCACCGAGGTGGAGGCGTACGACGGCACCGGCCGCGATGCCGCCTCCCACGCCCACCGCGGTCGTACGGCCCGCAACGCGGTGATGTTCGGACCACCCGGTCACGCCTACGTGTACTTCACCTACGGCATGCACTGGTGCATGAACGTGGTCTGCCGGCCGGAGGGCACTGCCTCGGCGGTGCTGCTCCGGGCCGGCTCCATTGTGGACGGCATAGAGCTGGCGCGAGCCCGGCGGCCGGGTTCGTCCGATCGCGACCTCGCCCGGGGCCCGGCCCGCCTGACCCAGGCCCTGGGCATCGCCCGCGAGACCAACGGCGTGAACCTGCTGGCGCCCGACGCGCCCGTCCGGCTGCTGCCGCCCGCTCCCGGGACGGCGCCCGATCCGGCGACCATCCTCAGTGGACCGCGCGTCGGGGTGGTCGCCGAGCGGGACCGGCCCTGGCGGTTCTGGCTGGCCGGCGAGCCGTCGGTGAGCCCGTACCGCCCGCACGTGCCCCGCCGCCCCTGACGCCCGGCCGCGCCCGGGTCGACGCGGCGGATGGGTGCTGTGCTCGGCCTCGAGCGTATGTCGACAGGTGTGAGCCTGTCGCTGCATCTGCCTGCCGCCCGAGCCCTCGCCACCGCCAACCGGGAGAACAGCCACGACGACCGGACGCCGCCGCGCGGGGAAGTTCGATCTTTGCCTGAGACCGAGTACCGCAATGTGGGACGGGAGACGCCCGGCTGCCCCCGGATACTGAACTCGGCCAGGTGTCCCTCCCTCCGACACGGCCCGGTCTATACGGGTTTCCGGCCTTCGAGGCAATGAAGGCCTATATCCGGCCCTGTCGAGACACGCCGGGTCGCCGCCCAGCCCTTGGTACCACGGGTTGCGATGGGGCGATATGCTCGGCGACCGCTTCTCGGACCGGAAAACCCTGGGGATCTCATGAGTGGGATGGTGGCCGGACGTTACCGGCTCGATAACGTTATCGGAAGCGGCGGCATGGGCACGGTTTGGCGCGGCTACGACGAGATGCTGCACCGGCCGGTGGCCGTCAAGGAGCTGCACCTGCCGGCCCAGCTCGGCGACGACGCGCGCGCCGAGGCGATCGCCCGCGCGGTCACCGAGGCGCGCTACGCCGCCCGCCTGCAGCACCCTGGCATCGTCGCCGTCTATGACATCGTCGAGTACGACGGCCGGCCCTGGATCGTCATGCAGCTGGTCGAGGGCGTCTCGCTCTTCCAGTACGTCCAGCAGTACGGTCCCATGCAGCCGGCCGAGGCGGCCCGCATTGGCCTCGCGATGCTTGACGCGCTCTCCGCGGCCCACGCCGCCGGCGTCGTCCACCGTGACGTGAAACCTTCCAACGTGCTGCTCGGGCAGCGCGGCGAAGTGCTGCTCACCGACTTCTCCATCGCCTTCGCCGTTGGTTCGGTCACCATGACCAACACCGGAGTCGTGCTGGGCTCGCCCGGCTACGTCGCGCCGGAACGGGTCGCGCGGGGCCGGACCGGCCCGGCCGCCGACCTGTTCGGCCTCGGGGCGACGCTCTTTTTCCTCGTCGAGGGTTACGGGCCGTTCGATAATGACGATCCGCTCGCCGGGCTGCTCGCCAGCGCCACCCAGCCGCATCCGCGCCCGCGCAACGCCGGGCCGCTCACGCCCGTCATCGACGGCCTGCTCGTCAAGGACCCCGCCCAGCGGATGACCGCGCAGGCCGCCGCCGAGGCGCTCGGGGCGATCGTCGGTGGTCGTGGCGCCCCGCCCCCGGCGCCCGCCCCCCCACCCCGCCCCCCCGGGCGCCGCGCGCCG
>JADGGF010000456.1 GCA_019690055.1 Micromonosporaceae bacterium | reverse complement strand
CCCTGACACCTACCAGCGGCCATGTAAAGGAATTAACGACGCGGAACACTAGCGGGGCGGGACGGCGAGCGCCTGGGCGTCGGTGGCCAGGATGCGGCGCGAGAGCAGGGTGGCCCCGGCCACGGCGGCCGGCATGGCGATCACGGTGAACAGCGGCACCAGCGTGCACGCGAAGGTCGCGGCGCCGAAGCCGAGCGCCATCGGCCGGTTGGCCCGCAGCGCCTGCTTGCGGTCGGCGTACCGCAGGCCCCGCCGCTCGAACGGCACGCTCGTCAGCTCCAGGGCCAGCACCCAGCCCATGAACCGCGCGCCGAGGACGAAGGCGGCGATGGCTCCGGCGACCGGGATCAGCCCGACGATGAACAGGCCCACCGACACCAGGACCGAGAACACACCCAGGCGCACGGAGTCGACGATCGTGCGGGGCAGCGAGCGCCAGAAGGACACGTCAATCTCGTTGGGCACACCGCCGAGCTGGTCCTCGACCCCCTTGGAGATGGCCTCGTAGAAGGGCTGTCCGATGAGGAGGGTCAGCGCCACGTAGGCCATGATGCTCACGACGACCCAGACCACGACGACGGCGGCCACGGCCGCGCCCCGGAGGACCATGCGGGGGAGGTCGGGCCAGTCCGCCATGTACGGCGTGAGGAAGAGGACGAAGTCATCGACGAAGATAACCATCGCCACGAACGCGGCGAGCAGGGCCACGAACGCGATGACGGCCGGCACCAGCCCGAGGAGCATCAGGCGTGGGTGGCGACGGTACATGGCGAACCCGCGCCCCAGGTAGCCGATGCCGGTCGCGAATCCGGAGACGGGGGCGGCCATCCGACGCACGGTCGGGACGGAGTCGCTCTGATCCACGCCGCGACAGTAACGCCACCCCGCCAACCGCGGGAAACGCCAGTGTGTTCGGCAATCCGCTACAGCGTCAGGAGAGGCCGCCGAAGAGGGTGGTCACCGAGCCGTCCTCGAAGACCTCACTGATGGCCCGGGCCAGCAGCGGGGCGATCGACAGGACGGTGAGCTTGTCGAGCTTCGCCTCGGGCCGGATCGGCAGGGTGTTGGTCACCACCACCTCGCTGATCTTGCTGGCCGTCAGCCGCTCCGGAGCGGGGTCGGAGAGCACCGCGTGCGTGGCCGCCACGATCACGTCGGCGGCGCCGGCCTGCAGCAGGACCTCGGCCGCGCTGCAGATCGTGCCACCGGTGTCGATGATGTCGTCGACGATGAGGCAGGTGCGCCGCTCCACCTCACCGACGACCCGGTGCGCCACGACCTGGTTGGGCCGGCTGGGGTCGCGGGTCTTGTGGATGAAGGCGAGCGGAGCCCCGCCGAGCCGGTCGGTCCACCGCTCGGCCACCCGGACCCGGCCCGAGTCCGGCGCCACCACGGTGATGGACTGCCCGGCGTAGCGGCTCTCGATGTACCGCGCCAGCACGTCCATGGCGAAGAGGTGATCGACCGGACCGTCGAAGAAACCCTGGATCTGGGCCGTGTGCAGGTCCACCGTGAGGATCCGGTCGGCGCCCGCGGTCTTGATGAGGTCGGCGATCAGGCGGGCCGAGATGGGCTCGCGACCGCGGTGCTTCTTGTCCTGACGGGCGTACGGATAGAACGGAATCACCACGGTGATGCGCCGCGCCGAGCCCCGCTTCAGCGCGTCGATCATGATGAGGGTTTCCATGATCCAGGTGTTGATGGGCTCGGTCATCGACTGGATCACGAAGGCGTCGCTGCCCCGCACCGACTCCTTGTAGCGCACGAAGATCTCGCCGTTGGCGAACTCATAGATGTCCGTCGGTGTGGTCGTGACGCCCAACTCGGCCGCGATCTCCTCGGCGAGCGCCGGGAACGACCGACCGGCGAATAGCATGAGTGTCTTGCGGTTGATCCCCTCGCGCACGTTCTTGCCCGCCGCGTGCGCCATCAGCCCTCCTCGTTGGCGGTCACCGCGACCCCGTCCAGCGCCGCGGTGCTCTCCCCCACCGCCGCGCCGGCCGTCGCCGCAGCCGCTGCCGCGGCCGCCTTGGTCCCTGGCCGACGCCGCTGCACCCAGCCCTCCACATTGCGCTGCTGGGCCCGCCCGACCCCGAGCGCGCCCGGCGGGACGTCCCTGGTGATGACGCTACCCGCTGCCGTATAGGCCCCATCGCCTATGGTCACTGGGGCCACCAGCATGGTGTCCGAACCGGTGCGCACGTGAGAACCGATCACCGTACGGTGCTTGGTAACCCCGTCGTAGTTGACCACGACGTTGGCCGCGCCGATGTTGGTCTCCTCCCCGATTGTGGCGTCGCCCACGTACGACAGGTGGGGGATCTTGGTGCCCGCGCCAACCTGGGAGTTCTTCACCTCGACGAACGCGCCCACCTTGGTCCGCTCGGCGAGCTCGGTCCCGGGGCGCAGGTAGGAGAACGGTCCGATGGTCGCCCTGGGGCCGATCGTCACGCCCTCGCCGTGGGTCCGCACGACCCGGGCCCCGTCCCCGACCACCACGTCGATCAGCGTCGTGTCCGGGCCGATCACCGCCCATTCCCCGACCCTGGTCGTGCCCCGCAGGTGGGTGTTGGGCTCGATGACGGTGTCCCGACCCAGGGTGACGTCGACATCGATCCAGGTCGTCATGGGATCGACGATGGTGACCCCGGACCGCATCCAACCGTCGTTGATCCGGTCCCGCAACAGCGCCCGCAGGCGGGACAGCTCCACCCGGTCGTTCACGCCCAGCACCTCGGTGGGGTCGCCGGTCGCGTGCGCCAGCACGCCGTGGCCGGCGTCGACCAGCAGGCCGATCACGTCGGTGAGGTATTCCTCGCCCTGGGCGTTGGCGGTGGTGAGCTTGCCCAGGCTCTGCGCGAGCAGCGACGCCTCGAAGGCGTAGACGCCGGCGTTGATCTCGGTCACCGCGCGCTGCTCCGGAGTCGCGTCGCGCTCCTCCACGATGGCGTCCACGGCGCCAGTGACCGCGTTGCGGATTACGCGCCCCAGACCGTACGGCTGCTCGACCTCGGCCGTCAGCACGGTGGCGGCGGCCCCGGCCGCCTCGTGAGCGTCGACCAGGGAGCGCAGCGTGGCCGGGCGCAGCAACGGCACGTCCCCGTTGACGATCACCACGGTGCCCTCGGCCGGTCCGTAGGCATCCAGCGCCACCCGGGCGGCGTGCCCCGTACCGAGCTGGACCTCCTGCAGGACCGTCACCGCCTCCGGGGCGATCTCCTTGAGGTGCGCGGTGATCTGGTCGGCCCCGTGGCCCACCACCACGATCGTCCGGCTGGGACCCAGCGCCGACGTCGCGGCCAGCACGTGCCCCAGCAACGTGCGTCCGAGCAGTGGATGAAGCATCTTCGGCAGGGAGGACTTCATGCGCTTGCCCTCACCCGCGGCAAGGACGATCACCGTGCGCTCTCCGGTCACCCGGGCCGCTCCTCTCGCGCTCGGGGCGACATGTGGTCAGGCTGCCGCCTCGTCGAACGCCTCATGCTAGCCAGAGTGGGCCAGGCACGCCGATTACACCGGCCAACAACAACGCACCGCGACGGTGTCGCTTTTCGGCGGTGACGACCCGGGCTCCGCGCTGAGCCCCCAGAGGGTCAACAGCTGGGACGCCTGGATTCGAACCAGGACAAAAGGATCCAAAGTCCTCCGGGCTGCCATTACCCCACGTCCCAAACAGGCGCGTTCCAAACGGACGGCGCGCCCCAAACAGACGGCGTGACTAAGCCTAGCGGGCGTTCTCGGCAAACCAACAGCACGATTCTCCCCCAGGCCTCCCCGGCCAGCGGCGACACTCAGTACTGGCGGGGTCACGGTGAGACGCACACCGAACCCGACACCCGTAGCCCTTCCAAATCAGGCCGACCAAACCTACGCTTACGTAAGCGTCACTAACGCCTACGTAAGCGTCGCCAAGCCCTGACCGTCCGGCCCACTGAGAGGTGCTCATGTCCACCGCCGTCGTCGAACCACCATCAACCGATCCCCCTGCTCCGAAGCCCCTCACCATGGGCCGCCAGCCCGTCGGCGTCCTCGTCGC
>JADGGF010000455.1 GCA_019690055.1 Micromonosporaceae bacterium | reverse complement strand
CCCGACCGGGCCCGCCCCGGCGGGAGCCGATGCTGGCCGGCGTGCATCCGCGAGTTCCCGTCGCCTCGCTCACGACCTCGATGAGCGTGGATTTGAGCGGACGCGGCGCGGGAGCGGCGAGGGTTCGGCGCCCGAGCGGCCCGCCGACCCGACGCACGGTGCTGGCCAGCCCGAGGCCACGGTGGCGGGAGCGTACACGCCCCGGATTCGGCCTTCGGTCCCGGACGGACCTCCGGTCGAATCGGTGGCACCGACCACCCGGCGGCCGGCGCTGGCCCTCACCGCCGAGGGCCCGCGCCGTGCTGACCTCATTGCCTGGGCCTCGGCCCACTACAGCGCCCTGGCCACGATGCGCCTGTTCGCGCCGGCCGGCATCGCCGTTCTGCTGGCCGAACATGTGGGGCTCTCCGCCGAGCCGCTGCGCTCGGGCACGGTCGGCCCGTCGGCGACCGCGGGGCTCGCGGCAGCGGGCGAGATCGACGCCATGATCGCCTTCACCGACCCCGTCGACCTGCGGACCGGCGACACCACCACGCGGTCCCTGACCCGGCTCGCGGTCTTCTGGGACATTCCGATGGCGGGCAACCGCGCCACGGCCGACCTGCTGCTCGCCCAGCTCATCGCGGGCCGGCGGGAGTCCGTCACGCCGGAGATCGTCGAGGCCGAGCCGACCGAGCCGGCCCGCGGCGCGGTCAAGCTGTGGAACATCCGCGCCACGCTCGACGACGTGCCGGGACGCCTGGCCATCCTCGCCGCGAGCCTGGCTCGGCGCGCGATCAACATCCTGTCGGTGCAGGTGCACCTCACCCCGGACGGACCCGTCGACGAGCTGCTGGTGGCGGCGTCTCCGCTGCTGTCGGTGGCCGATCTGGCCGCGGCCGTGGTCGACGGCGGTGCCCGGGCTCCCCGGGTCACCCCGGCCGACGCCCACGCGCTGGTCGACGGCCCGACCCGGGCGCTGTCGCTGGCGGCCCGACTGCTGCGCAGCCCCGACGACCTACCGGCGGTCCTGACGAGCCTGTTCCCCGGCGCCGAGGTGACGTGGCGGGCCGAGCCACCGGCCGGTCTCGTCGACGACCCCGCCGACGTGACCCGGGGCCCGAGCAAGCTCGGCGGCCCGGTGCCTGCGGCGGCGCAGCTGTGGCTCAACGACCCGAGTGGGGGCGGCTACCTGCTGTCGCGACCGGCGGCGCCGTTCACCCCGGCCGAGCGCGCCCGCGCCTACGCGATGGTCGACATCGCGGTGCAGGCCCAGATCCGGCCCGAGGCGGAGCCGGCGCCGGAGTCGTGGCAGGTCGTGCTCCCGACCGGGGTGGGCGTGACCGTACGCGTCGCGACGCCCGAGGACCTCGACGCCGTGGCCGCCATGCATCACCGCTGCTCGATGACGAGCCGGTTACGCCGGTACCTGTCGAGCACGCGGACGCCGAGCACGACCACGCTGGCCCGCCTGCTCTCCCCAGCGTCGGGCTACACGCTGGTGGTCGAGGACCAGGTGGGCGCGGTGGTCGCGATGGCCAGCCTCATCTGGCCCTCCGGCTCGGGGCCCAGCGCCGCGCCCGAGCTCGCCATCCTGGTCGAGGACGCCTGGCAGCGGCGCCGCCTCGGCACGTTCCTCGCCCGCCGCCTGCTGGCCCACGCCGCGCAGCTGGGGGTCGGGCGGGTCCGCGTCGTCGTGCACGCCAGCAACACCGCCATGGTGCGCATCGTGTCCCAGCTCTGCGAGGAGCCCGGGTACCGCCTGCACCGCGAGTACGACGCCGGCCTGCTCACGCTGATCGTCAGCCTGCGCACCGAGGCGCCGGTCCGGTAGGCGAGACCTAGTGAATGGTTCCCCGCGGAACCACCCACCGGGCCTGCAGCCCCGAGACCGCGGCGATGTGGTCGAAGTCGCTGTCGTAGTGGAGGACCGTCGCCCCGTAGTGCTCGGCGATGGCGGCGGTCAGGATGTCCGAGCAACCGGCGGCCCGGTGCTGGCTTCGCCGGGCCAGCATGGCCTGAATCTCGCGGGCCCGGCGGGCGATCTCGGGTGTTGGTGGCAGCTCGATGAAACCGGCCTCGCGCAGGGCCGCAATACGGGCGTACTCGGCCGCATTCCGAGCCGAGTAGAGGACCTCGAGGTCGACCACGACACAGGTGGCGAGGAGACCCGCCTTGCCGAGACGGGTCAGTTCCGCCCGCACCGCGTCGTGATGGACACGGGCGATTGCGCTGGTGTCGGCCAGATAGAGGCCGGCCGGGATCGCGGTCACCGACGGGCCTGGGCCCGGATCTCCGGGTCGGCCAGGTCGGGGCTACCCCACACCAGCGGGTCGTCGAACACCTCGGCCCGCTTGCGTCGCTCGGCGACGAAGGCGAGCGCGGCGTTCACGGTCTCCACCTTGGTGCGGGTGCCCAGCTCCCGGGCCGCCGCCGCCAGCTTCTCTTCATCGATGTCAATGACGGTACGTACCATGACATCAAGTATGCCTCAGGTGATATCAGCCCGCCCGCGCTCGACTGGGGTCGCGCCCGCTGCTGTGCCGGCCGGCCCGGCCACGGGGAACAAGTCCTTCGTGGCCACCGTGCTGCTCGGCTTTCCTGGGTAACTTCGGCGCCCACCGCTTTCTATGTCGGGAAGATCGGCACGGGCGTCCGGCAACTGCTGACCCTGGGTGGACTGGGCATCTGGGCCTTCATCGACTTCATCATGATTCTGGTCGGCGCGTTCAAGGACAAGAAAGGTCTGGCCCTGGCCCGCTAGCCCAAAACGCATTGGGTGGATTCGGTGTCGCTGTAACAACACCAAATCCACCCACTGTCGGCCGTGGCTACGCCTTCGGAGGCTGGCTGAACCGGATCGAGTTGCCGGCCGGGTCGCGGAACTCGCACTCGCGCGGACCGTACGGCATGTCCATCGGCTCCTGCAGCACCTCGGCTCCGGAGGCCCGGACCTTCTCGAACACCGCGTCCACGTCATCGGTCGTCAGGACCAGGCCGCCCAGCGACCCCTTGGCCAGCAGTTCGCGCAGCACCTGCGCGTCCTCCGGCGGCCGGCCCACGCCGACGGTGGTGAGCACGATGCCGAGGTCGGGCTGCGACGGCGGTCCGACGGTGAGCCAGCGGGCGCCCTCATACGAGACGTCCTGGCGCACCTCGAAGCCCAGTGTGTCGCGGTAGAAGGCCAGCGCGGCCTCGTGGTCGTCCACTTCGAGGAATACGTTCCTGACTGAGATCTCCATGGCCAGAACGCTACGGCGCCGGACTGGCCTGCGCTTCTCGAATCCTGATCGGTCTGGTGACGAGTTTCGCCCAGCAGCCCGGGATCTCGGCGGAGGCCGCGTGGTTGCGCGCTCGGTAGGCGCTCGGGCTCTCCCCGACCAGCTCGGTGAAGCGGGCGCTGAACGAGCCGAGCGAGGTGCAGCCGACGGCCATGCACACGTCGGTGACGCTCATGTCGCCTCGGCGCAGCAGCACCTTGGCCCGCTCGATCCGCCGGGTCATCAGGTAGCTGTACGGCGTCTCGCCGAAGGCGGCCCGGAACTGCCGGGAGAAGTGGCCCGGCGACATGAAGGCGGCCCGAGCGAGCGCCGGCACGTCCAGCGGGCGCGCGTACTCCCGGTCGATGAGGTCGCGGGCCCGCCGCAGCCGCTTGAGTTCCTCGAGCCTCACGCCGACCAGGATAGGCCCGAATCGGGCTATCGGCTCGCCGGCCCGCTCAGGCGGCGCAGGCGGGTGACCGCCTCGGCGAGGACCTCGTCCCGCTTGCAGAAGGCGAACCGGACGATGTGGCGGCCCCGGGACGGATCGGCGTAGAAGACCTGGGCCGGGATCGCGACGACGCCGCAGCGCTCCGGCAGGGACAGGCAGAACTCGACGCCGTCCGCACCGTCCAGTCCGCGGATGTCGGCGGTGATGAAGTACGTCCCCTCCGGCCGGTACGGGGCGAACCCGGCCTCGGCCAGGCCGGCGGCCAGTTGGTCGCGCTTGCGCTCCAGCGAGGCGGCGAACTCGGTGTAGTACGCGTCGGGCAGGCCCAGCGCCACCGCGACCGCCGGCTG
>JADGGF010000018.1 GCA_019690055.1 Micromonosporaceae bacterium | reverse complement strand
GCGCGTGAGGCTCGACAGCGCGCTGCCCGGACGGTGGCGGTCACGTTGCGATGGGGGTGGCGATGACCCGGGCGCGGACTTTGGAGGCACGCCGGGCCTGGTAGGCCTGCTCGATGGCGGCGAGCACCTTCCGGGGCACCGTACGGATCTCGGTGGGCGTGATGTGCAGCACCTGGACGTCGTGTTTGGCCAGTTCGTTGTGCCGGTCGAGCGTGTTGGTCCAGCCGGTATCCCGGGAGTGGTGCTCGGCCGAGTCGACCTGCAGCGCCAATCCGACGTCATCGATCCAGCCGTCGGGCGTGGGTAGCCGGTGTCCGTCCAGAGTGGTCAGGGTCGGGTTCCACAGGATCGGTGGCAGGATCTTGCTCCGCATCGTGATATCCCGCAGCTCCGCCTCCGGCGCCGACCGTACGCCGGCCAACACCTCGCCCAGGGCCCGCCGGGCCAGGCTCGTACGACTTCGGGCCGCCCGACGCAGCTCGGCATCGATGGCTTTCGCCGTCGTGTGGTTGGCCTGGATCGCCTCGGCGACGATCGCCCGGATGTCGCGCAGCTGGGTCAGCCCCCGGCAGGCGTCCACCACGGCCCGCGCCGGTGAGGTCACCCAGTAGACGCCCCCGTGCCGGGCGCGAGCATCGAGGGAGAGCGCGCGCTGCACCACGACGAACCCGGTCGATCGACGGTGCACGTCGTGCGGGATCAGCACGTGGACACGGTCGGTGGCCGGGGCGGAGCGGAAGCCGTACCAGTGCAGGACGGAGAGCCCGGTCAGCTGGGCCTGCTCCCCGGCGAAAAGAGCAGCGGCCACCCGTCGCTGCTCGGTGCCAGGCGAGCCGGACGTGATGAGGAAGATCCCCGGCAGCAGTCGTTGCCAGTGGCCCGCGCGGACCTTGCGGTACGTCGTTCCGTCGTCGATCCCGGCCGCGAGAAGCTGGCCGCGGGAGACGACGTTGTGCTGCCGGTCGAGCAGCGGGCCGAGTGATGTCGGTAGGCGAGTGATCAGCACGAGCCCAGCGTGGCGCCCGCCGGGCCGGCGCGGTACCACTAACCGTAAATCTGTGGATAACTCGGTGCCCTGTGGATAGCGGCGGAATTACGCCAACGGTGCGCAGGAAGGCGTCCTTCCTGGGCAAAAAGCGTCAAGAAGGCGTCCTTCCTGCACACAACAGTGCCCCCGAGTGTGACCACATCGGGCCACGGGTAGGGTCAGAACTGGAAGCCGCCTGGGCGACGGTTGCGGTCGGCGATGAGGCCGGCAAGCGTCGATATGGCGATCTCGGCCGGGGTGCGGGAGCCGATGTTCAGGCCCAGCGGGCGGCGGATGCGCGCGATCACCTCATCGGGCACGCCGAGCCGGCGCAGCGCATCGACGTGGGGCGCCGGATGGCGGACGCTGCCCATGACGCCGATGTAACGGGCCGGCAGACGCAGGAACGCCTCGAGCGTGGGCCCCAGCTCCTCCCGATCGTGGTCGGTGACCACGACGTCGGTGGTCCGGTCCACCCAGTCGGCCGTCGGGACGGAGTAGACCGAGTCGGCGTAGCGCCACTCCGCCCAGGCGAGCCGGCTCGTGTCGGGGTCCATCATGACCGTTTCCCAGCCCAGGTCACGGGCGAAGTGGAGCAGGAACTCGGTCACCGGCGTCACGAAGACACAGACCAGGCGGCGTGGGCCGACTTCCGGTGGCAGTTCGCCGCGGGCCATCGCGCAGTACGGGTCGGGATGGGTCGGGGCTCCCACGGTCTCGGCTCTCCCACTGACGATCGAACGGATCGAACCGCACCATCCTAGCTAGCGGGGGTCGGCCCGGCAGCACGACGAAGCGGGGGCCGGGGCGTACGGTCATCGCGGCCCGGGACCGCGGCTGTGGCCCGGCGCCCGCAGCCGTCCGGTCGAGACCGCTCAGGTCGCGGCCCGGATGTGTCATGCTCGCTCGGTGGTACCGCTGCGCCTGGGTAGGCATGTCGTCGCGCCGCCGGTCGTGCTGGCGCCGATGGCGGGCATCACCAACATCGCGTTCCGCCGGCTGTGCCGGGAGCAGGGCGGCGGGCTGTTCGTGTGCGAGATGATCACCAGCCGGGCGCTGGTGGAGCGGAACCCGAAGACGCTGCGCATGGTCACCTTCGCCGACGGGGAGCGGCCGCGCAGCCTGCAGCTCTACGGTGTGGATCCCGCCACGGTCGAGCAGGCCGTACGGATGGTGGTGCAGGAGAACCTCGCCGACCACATCGACATGAACTTCGGCTGCCCCGTGCCGAAGGTCACCCGCAAGGGTGGCGGGGCGGCCCTGCCCTGGCGTCGGCGGCTCTTCGCCCGGATCGTCGCCGCGGCGGTCCGGGCCGCTGAGGGGGCTGTGCCGATCACCGTGAAGATGCGCAAGGGAATTGACGACGATCATCTGACCTATGTGGACGCTGGGCTCGCCGCGCAGGAGGCCGGCGTGGCGGCGGTGGCGCTGCACGCCCGGACCGCGGCCCAGCGCTACTCGGGCCGGGCGGACTGGGACGCGATCGCCACGCTCAAGCAGACCCTGGACATCCCGGTGCTCGGCAACGGAGACATCTGGGAGGCGGCCGACGCGGTGCGGATGGTACGCGAGACCGGCTGCGACGGGGTGGTCATCGGGCGGGGGTGCCTGGGACGCCCGTGGCTGTTCGCCGACCTCGCCGCCGCCTTCGCCGGCCCTGATGTCAGGAAGGACGCCTTCCTGGGCACTAGGCGTCAAGAGGGCGTCCTTCCTGACTACACGCCCCGGTTGCCCACGCTCGGCGAGGTGGCGACGATCATGCGGCGGCACGCGCAGCTGCTGACCGAGTGGCTCGGAGAACGGGAGGGGTGCACCGACTTCCGTAAGCACGTGGCCTGGTACCTCAAAGGCTTTCCGGTCGGTTCGCCGCTGCGGCGGTCGCTGGCCATGGTCTCGTCACTGTCCGAACTGGACGATCTGCTCGGCAAGCTGGACCCGTCGGTGCCCTTCCCGCGCGAGGTCCTCGGCGAGCCCCGTGGCCGCACCAGCCCGCCCGCTCCGGTGCATCTGCCCGAGGGCTGGCTCGCCTCTCGGGATGACGACGAGGTTCCCTACGACGCCGAGCTCGACGATTCGGGTGGGTGACGCTGTCGCGGTCCAGCCACGGTGCCTCGGGTGGCGGCGGTGCGCCGGGCTGCCGGGCGGGGGAACCGGCCCGTCCGTGAGGCGTTGTGCCGATCAGTGGTAGATGTCGTTGAATCGATCCGCGACGCTTGGCGTCAACTTAGGTTGACAAGCTCGCCTTGTCAATGTAGGTTGACAACCATGACCGAGGCGACGGAGCTGGCCCGGGCCGCCGGCGGCACGGATGTCCGCGAAGGGCTGCGGGCGGTGGTGGCACTGCGCAAGCTGCTGGAGACGCTGGAGGCGCTCCAGGTGGGCAACGCGCGCCGGCAGGGATGGTCCTGGCAGGAGATCGCCGACGCGCTCGGCGTGAGCAGGCAAGCGGTGCACAAGAAATACGCCGGCCGATGGCCGGACACCCGTGATCGGAGGGGGCGAGGCTGATGTTCGAGCGGTTCACCAAGCAGGCCCGGCAGGTGGTTACCTCCGCGCGGGACCAGGCCCGCGAGCTCGGCCACCACCATGTCGGCACCGAGCACCTGCTGCTGGCGCTGCTCGACCCGGACTCCGGCACCCCGGCGGCGCTGCTGGCCGAGGCCGGCCTGACCAGCGACGGCGTACGGGCGGAGATCGAGCGGCTGCTGGGCCAGTCGGGGTTCCTGACGCCGGCCGACGCCGCCGCGCTCGAGCGGATCGGCATCGACATCGAGGCGGTCCGCGCCCGGATCGAGGAGTCGTTCGGTCCGGGCGCGCTGGAGCCGGAGGTGCCGCCCACCCGGTACGGGCTGTTCGGCCGCAAGGTGTCGCGGGGGCTGTTAACCCCACGCACCAAGAAGGTGCTCGAACTCGCCCTCCGGGAGGCGATCCGGCTCAAGCACAACTGGATCGGGAGCGAGCACATCCTGCTCGGCCTGATCCGCGAGGGAGAGGGTCTCGCGGCGAAGATCATTGTCGATGCCGGCGTCGACCTGGCCGGGCTGCGCCGCGCCACCGAGGAGTCGCTGCGCGCCGCCGCCTGAGTTCCAGCCGCCGACGCGGCGTCCGGTGGTTCCGTCGCCGTCGGCCGGGCGACGCGCCGTCCTGGCCGCGGTCGGGGCGCGTCCGCTAGCCGGCTAGGCCTAGCCGGCTAGCAGCAACCCAGTCATGTCTTCGGTGGGGTGCCACCACGCCGGCGACGGCCTTCGCGGTGCGGTGCCACCCGCCCCATCGTGGGCGGGCATCCAGGCCGCGGTCGTCGCCGGGTCCGGCGGTGCCCCGGGGAGGCGAAGAAGCGTCATGCCCCTGGTTCTCCGGTGCCTCGGCACGCTGCTGCGCCGGGTGCTCGTGCGGGTCGGGGTGAGCGTGCGGGCCGGTGAGCGTACGGGCCGGTGAGCGTCCGGGCCGGTAAGCGTGCGGGTTGGGTGAGCGTGCGGGTCGGGTGAGCGTGCGGCGGCCCGGCGGCCAACCGGAGCAGTCAATCGCGACCCGCGACTTGTACGTCATCGGTGGCGTACGGCCGGGGTACTACGCTCGGCCCGTGTCAGATCAGCACATCGGGGTACGCCGCCGCCCGGCGCGAATCCGGCTGGGGCGCGTGCTGCCGATCGTCGCCGGGCTCGCTGTGGTGGCGTGGGCGCTGACGCTCGGGGAGCCGCCGCGGGCGCCGCTGGCGGCCTCCTCGCCGATCAGCGTCGTGCCGACCTGGACCGCGCCCACGGTGGACATACCCGGGGTGCTCGCCGACGGCGCGACGTACGCTCCGCGGCTCTACCTCACCCCGGACACGTCGGTCGGGGTCGCCACGGGCGCGGACGGGACCGTACGGGTCATCCTGGCCCGGGCGAGCGGGTCGTTCACCGAGCTGCGCCGACTGCCGGCCGGGGAGAACCCCCAGGTCAACGGCTTCGCGGTCGACGGGGACACGCTGGTCTGGATGGAGTCGACCACGCGGAACGGGGCCCCGGCCACCACGTTGTGGCGCACCACCTGGTCGGTCGACACCCCGCCGGTGCGGGTGACCACCGACACCGGCGAGCCGACCTTCATCGGTTTCGCGACCGACGTGGTGATCCACAATGGCACCGTCACCTGGATCTCGCTCGATCCGCAAGGGTCGGGCGGAATGCAGGTGCGCTCCGTGCCGGTGGGCGGCGGGCCGGTGACCGTCCGTCCGCTGGACGGTGAGTACCGGTTGAGCGCGCCGCCGTGGGTCGTGACGGCGACCGCGGGTCCGGGCCAACCGATTACACTTCTCAATCTTGACACCAATCAGCGTATCGATGTCAGTGTCGAGCCGACCGACGTGGCCGTCTGCGATCCGGTCTGGTGCCGGCTGACCGTGATCAACGACCAAGGTCTGGTTGCTATCGATGTGATGCAGCCCGATGGAACGGGCCGGCGGCGAATCGCCGGGCCGGAGGCGACCCCGACCATCGGGGACGTCGCCTTGCTGGACCGGTACGTGCCGCTGTCCGTGGATCGGTCCGCCGGGGTCGGACTGAGCATTGTGGACCTGACCACCGGAAAGACGCAGCTCGTGGCGGCGCGGGCGACCAACGTCGCCGGCCGGGGCGGCATCGTGTGGTGGTCCACCGGGGCCGGCCCTGAGCTGATCTGGCACTCTCTCGACCTCGCCCGGTTGCCATGACCCGGCACGCGACCCAACCACGATCATGACAGATTTCGATATCGCGGCTGTTCGGTTCGTTGACGAGCCCGTGAAGGACAGCGGGGACGGCTGGCGGGGGCCGTACGCCCGCGACCGGGCCCGGGTCCTGCATTCGGCGGCGTTCCGGCGGCTGGCCGCCAAGACCCAGGTGCACGCCGATCCGGCCAGCGGCGACCCGCTCCTGCGCACCCGCCTCACGCACTCGCTCGAGGTTGCCCAGATCGCCCGGGAGATGGGCGCGGCGCTCGGCTGCGATCCCGATGTGGTCGATACCGCCGGGCTCGCGCACGACCTCGGCCACCCACCCTTCGGACACAACGGCGAGGACGCCCTCGACGAGATGGCGGCCGCCTGCGGCGGTTTCGAGGGCAACGCCCAGACGCTGCGGCTGCTCACCCGCCTCGAGTCGAAGATCGTCGACTCCGACGGTCGGTCGGTCGGCCTCAACCTGACCCGGGCCAGCCTGGACGCGGTCTGCAAGTACCCCTGGCCCCGACAGCCGGGGCTGCGCAAGTTCGGCGTGTACGACGACGACCGCGTGATCTTCGACTGGGTGCGGGCGCCGGCCCCGCCACCGGCCGAGAGCCCGTCCGGCTCGTCCGACTCGTCTGGTTCATCCGGCTCGGTCGGTTCCGTCGGCTCGGTCGGCGGTCCGGCGACCGGTCCCGGCGGCGTGCGACGCTGCCTGGAGGCGCAGGTCATGGACTGGGCCGACGATGTCGCCTACTCGGTGCACGACGTCGAGGACGGCATCATCAGCGGGCACGTGAAGCTCGCCCTGCCGATCGGCGACGCCGAGGAGCGGGCCCGGCTGTGCGCCGACGTGGCCGAGGTCTACTCGACGCAGACCCCGGAGGCGCTCGCCGAGGTGCTCGACGAACTGTTGGCCGACCCGGCCCTGGCGGTGCTGGCCGAGTTCGACGGCTCCTCCCGGGCCCTGGTGGCGCTCAAACACGCGGCCAGCCTGATGATCGGCCGGTTCGCCACCGCGGCCATCCGCGCGACGCGCGAGCGGTACGGACCCGGACCGCTGCGCCGGTACGACGCCGACCTGATCGTGCCGGAGCGGATACGGGCCCAGTGCGCGCTGCTCAAGGGCATCGCCCTGCGCTACGTCATGCGCCAGCCCGGTTCGGAGATCCGGTACGCCCGGGAGCGCCAGGTGCTGCGCGAGCTCGTCACCGCCCTCCTCGACCGCGGGGCCGACGCCCTCGACCCCGTCTTCGCCCCGATGTACCGGGCGGCGGACAGCGACGAGGCCCGCCTGCGGGTCGTGATCGACCAGGTCGCGTCCCTCACCGACCGGGCCGCGCTGAACTGGCATGCTCGGTTGGTCCGGCGCTGACGCGCCGGCGGGCATGCTTCGGTTGGTCCGGCGCCTGACACGCCGGCGGGCATGCTTCGGTTGGTCCGGCGCCTGACACGCCGGCGGGCATGCTTCGGTTGGTCTGGCGCTGACGCGCCGTGGGGCGGGTCAGGCTGGAGCCGGGCGAGGCGCTAACGTCAGGCGTTCGCACTCGCGACGTGGGCTGATGGCACGGAGGGTCAAGTGGCGACGGGAGATCGGGGGACGTCCGGCGCGGTCCGGTGGCGGAGGCTGTGCGCCGCGATCGCGGCTGGGTTGGTGGCCGGACTCGGCACGGTGGTCGGCGTCGGAACGCCGGCGATGGCGCACGGGCAGTTCGTGAGCTCCATTCCGGTCAACGGCAGCGAGGTGACCGAGCCGCTGGCTGACCTGTTCCTGTATTTCACTGAGAAGCCGACCTCGAACGCGTACTTCGCGGTGTTCTCGCCCAGCGGGGACCGGGTCGACCGGCTCTGGTCCCACGGACCCACGATGCCGCTCGATCCACCGGTCCACGAGTGGTACCACCAGCCCAACGGTGACTGGGTCACCCGTTCCTACTCGACCGCCTACTCGGCCCGGGTCCCGATCGCGTACTGGCCGGAGGTCGGCGAGTACCGGGTGGAGTACCTGTCGGTGGCCACCGACGGCCAGCCGGTTCGCGGCCAGATCACCTTCACGTACTCGGGCCCCGTGTCCCCGCTGCCGGCCGACTTTCGTCCGCAACGCAGCGAGCCGGATCCGAACCTGCTCGCGATCGCGGTCACCGACGCGCCGACCGCCCCGCCCTCGGGGCCGTCGATCGAGGATGTCCTCGGTAGTCAGCCGAGTGGCCCCGGCCTGTGGGTGCTCTGGGTTCCTGTCGGGCTCGCGCTGGCCGCGGCATTGGCCATCCTGGCGTTCTGGCGGCTGCGCCCGGCCCAAGCGCGGGAGCTGGTGGTCTCCCGGTTCGGCGGGCGGTACGCCGCCCCGACCCCGCGCCGCCCGGTCATTCCGCCCGGGCTGGCCGGCAAGGTCAGGGCCGCGCTGCCCGTGCCGGCCCGGGCCGGGACCTCCGGCACCGGGGCGAAGGCGGACGCCGATCGGGCGGAGACGCCCGCCCCCCGGGGACCGGCGAGCGCCGGTACGACCAGTGCCGCCCCCGGCACGGCCGCTGGTGCAACGGCCACGGAGAAGGACGCCGACACGGGCGCACGGGGCAAGGCCGGTGCGGCCACCGGCGGCACGGCCACCGGCGGCACGGACGGGGCCGCCGCGAAGCCGGGCGGTACCCCCGAGCAGGGCACATCCTGACCGACTGGTTGCCGGCCCGGTCGAGATCGGCGAGGCTACCGGCATGAGCGGTAGTGAGACGTTTGTGATCATCGGTGCGTCCCTGGCCGGGGCGAAGGCGGCCGAGACGCTGCGGTCGGAAGGGTTCACCGGACGTCTGGTGCTCGTCGGCGCGGAGACCTCGCTGCCGTACGAACGTCCGCCGCTCTCCAAGGGCTACCTGCTCGGCACGGACGAGGTGGAGAAGGCCTTCGTCCACGACCAGGCCTGGTACACCGAAAACGACGTGACCCTGATGCTCGGCGTGCGGGCGACCGCCATCGACCCGGCCGAGCATGTGGTGACGCTGGATCGCGGTGACCCGCTGCGGTACGACAAGCTGCTGCTGGCCACCGGTGCGCGGCCGCGGACCGTCCCGGTGCCGGGGACGGACCTCGCTGGCGTCCACTACCTGCGGAGCATCGAGGAATCGACGGCCCTGCGGGAGCGGCTCAGCCGGGGACCGCGGGTTGTCATCATCGGGGCCGGCTGGATCGGCCTGGAGGTCGCCGCCGCGGCGCGGCACTACCGGTGCCCGGTGACCGTGGTCGAGATCGACACGTTGCCGCTGCGGCGTGTGCTGGGCGACGAGATGGCGACCGTCTACCGCCAACTGCACGAGGCGCACGGCGTGTCGTTCCGCTTCGGCACCGGGGTGAGCCAGATCTGCGGGCCGAGCGACGGCGGCGGGCAGAGCGAACGCGGCGGGTCGGGCGAGGGCAGCGGTGCGGCGGTGACCCACGTCGTGCTCACCGACGGGACCGAGGTGCCCGCCGACCTGGTGGTCATCGGGGTCGGCGTGGTGCCCAACGTGGAACAGGCCGAGGCGGCCGGCCTCGCTGTCGACTCCGAGGTCGGTGGGATCGTCACCGACGAATATTTGCGGACGTCCGACCCGGACATCGTCGCCGCCGGCGACTGCGCCGCGGTCTGGTCGCCCTTGCTGCAGCGGAGGATCCGCGTCGAGCACTGGGCCAACGCCCTGAACGGCGGGCCAGCGGCTGCCCGGACCATGCTGGGCCAGTCGAGCCCGTACGATCCGGTGCCGTACTTCTACTCGGACCAGTACACGACCTCGCCGCTGATCGGCATGGAGTACGCCGGGTACGTGGCCCCGGGCGGCTACGACCGGGTGGTGTTCCGCGGTTCGCCGGAGATCCAGCCCGACCGGGACCCCGAGTTCCTCGTGTTCTGGACCCGGCAGGGTCGCGTGCTGGCTGGTATGAACGTCAATATCTGGGATGTGCAGGACCAGATCGAGCCGCTCGTCCGGGCCGGACACGCGGGCGTGGCCGTCGACCTCGAGCGGCTCGCCGACCCGTCCGTCCCGCTGGTCGACCTGCTGCCCCCTCGCGAGGCCGCCTGACCACCCGATGTCAGGAAGGCGTCCTTCCTAGGCAAAAACCGTCAAGAGGGCGTCCTTCCTGACATCAACCGCAGGCGGAACCCGTCGGGGAGTCGGGAGATGGCCACGCCGATGAGGCACAACGCGCCGCCGATGAAGGCGAGCGGAGCCGGCACCTCGTCGAGCAGGAGCCAGGACAGCACCACGGTCAGCGCGGGCACCACGTAACTGGAGGCGGCGAGCCGGCCGGCGCTGGTGTGGCTGAGCGCGTACGACCAGGTGAGGAAGGCGATCGCGGTCGGGAATAGTCCCATGTAGACGATGCCGAGCGTGGCCGTGGCCGGGGCGGTGGCGACCTCGCGTACCAGGGCCGGGGCGAAGGGCAGGCAGGCCAAGGCGCCGGCGAGGCAGCCGAGCCAGGTGGCGGGCAGCGGCTGGGTGCCGGCGAGTGCCTGCTTCTGCAGCAGGACCCCGACCGCGTACAGGCCGGCCGCGGCCAGGGCGAGCAGCACGCCAACGGTCGTGCGCTGCCCGGTCGAGGTGCCGATCCCGATCGCGAGCACGCCCGCGAAGGCGATGACGACGCCGGTCACCAGGCCGCGGGGGAAACCCTCCCGCAGCCAGATTCCGGCGAGGACCGCGATGAGGATCGGGCCGAGGCCCACGATCAGGGCGGCCGTGCCGGCGTCGAGGTGGCGCTCGGCTGCGTTGAGCGAGAGCGTGTACAGGCCGAACCACAGCGCGCCGTAGGCGATCACGAGACCCAGGGTCCGTCCGCGCGGCAGCGTCAACGGACGCAGCGCCGCCACCGCGGTGAGCGCCAACCCACCCACCGTCAGGCGGCCGAGCGCCATGGCGCCCGGGCTGTAGTGCTCACCCACCGCCCGGATGGCGATGAAAGCCGACGCCCACAGCAGCATGGTCACGCCGGCGGCGAGCAGGGGAAGGGCACCCGGCGTTGCACGGCGCTGCGTGGTCAGGGGTCCATCCGGACGGGTTGAGGCAACGGCCATGCGGCGAGTCTGGACCCGTTCATTCGTAAGAACAAGACATTATTTCTGGGCAAATCGTTAGTCGGACTGTACGGTCTGGGCATGCTCGACGTGCACCGGCTGCGGATCTTCCGTTCCGTGGTGGCGACCGGCTCGATCAACGCCGCCGCGGCCAACCTCGGCTACACCCCGTCGGCGGTCAGCCAGCACCTTGCCGCGTTGCAGCGGGAGACCGGCCTCACCCTGGTGGCCCGGGTCGGCCGGGGCATCCAGCCGACCGCCGCCGGCCTGGCGCTGGCGGACCGGATCGACGAGCTGCTCGACCGGCTCGGTCAGGTCGAGAGCCTCGTCGCCGACCTGCGGGCGGGTCGGCACGGCTCGCTCTCCATCACGTACTTCGCCTCGGTCGGATCGGCCTGGATGCCGACCGTGGTCCGCGCGCTGCTGCGCGACTTCCCCACGATCCGACTGCGGCTGTCGCTGCGCGACGACATCCCGGTCGATCCAACCGAGCGGGCCGACGTGCAGGTGCTCGTGGAGCGCGACGGTCTGAACCCGGGGCCGGGGACGCGGGCCCACCACTTGTTCGTCGACCCCTACGTCGCGGTGCTGCCCCGGACGCATCCGCTGGCCGAGCATTCATCGATCGAGCTGGCCAAGCTCGCCGATGAGGACTGGGTCGACAACGACATGTCCCGCGGCTGGTGTCGCCGCAACCTCATCGAGGCGTGTCGAGCGGCGGGCTTCGCCCCGCCGTTCCGGGTGGAGGCGCACGACTACCCGACGGCGATCGCCTTCGTCGACGCGGGCATCGGCATCACGGTGCTGCCCGGCCTGGCCGCCCGGAATCTTCCGCCGAGCCTGGTCGGTGTGCCCGTCACCGGCCCCACGCCCCGCCGGAACATCTACGCGCTCGTGCAGACCACCGTCGAGGACACCCCGCCCGTGCGGGCCGTGCTCGCCGCGCTGCGCGAGTGCGCCGGGCAGCCGGCCGGGAGGTCTGTCCATTGAGGATGGTGTCGGTGGGCCCGATGGGTTGGGCCCGTTCGGGTCCGGGCCGACCCGCGCGTGTCGTACGGTAGGACCGCTGCTTAAGGAGAAGCCGCATGTCTCGTGTCGACGCCGCTGCCGATCCCACGCTCGTGCTCGGTGGCCTCGCCTGCGCCGCGCTGTCCTGCCTCTTCCTCACCTCCACGGTGATCCTCGTGCTCATCCTGATCCGGCGGGCGCGGCGGTCACCCGCCGACGGCGCCGCCGGACCGGACGACAGCCGCTGACCCGCTCCGCGCGGTCACCGCGCAGAGCGCTTGCGCGATGGTCGTTGCTGGAAGCGCTTGCGCGCGGTTGCCGGGCGAGCGCTAGCGCGCGGGTACCGCTGGAAGCGCCCGCGCAGCTCGTACGGCGCCGCGATCGTGCCGTCGGCGGCGGCGTGGTCGCGCAGGTAGTCAGCGAAGGTCCGCTTGCCCCGGTCGGCGCCCGGGCCCAGCAGGTTGTGGCCGGCGCGGAAGTCCGCGGCCCCCTTGCCGAACAGCGGCAGGCGCACCACCGGCTTGCGACGCCGGGCCGCGGTGAGGTACTGCCGCATCAGGTCCGCCATGCTCTCCACTCTCGGGCCACCGAGGTCCGGGACCCGCCCGGCCGGCTCGCCGAGCGCGAGGTCGACCATCCGGTCGGCCACTTCACCCACGTCGACCGGCTGAAATGAGAAACCACGTAGGGTCAGGGCCACCGGGCCCTTCGACAGCAGCATGGCAAACAACAATATTAATTCGTGGAACTGCGTCGCTCGCAGCACGGTCCACGGCAGGCCGGAGGCGGCGATGAGGCGCTCGGTGTCGACCTTGCCCCGGTAGAGGGGGAACCGGATCCGGTCCACTCCCACGATCGATATATAGACGATGTGGGGACGGGCCCGACCTACGGCCGATAGCAGGTTGCGGGTCTGGATCACGTCCCGCTCCGACCGCCGCCAGTCCGAGGCACTGGCGCAGTGCACGATCACGTCGACTCCCGCCACCGCCTCGGCGAGGCCGGCCCCCGTGTTGAGGTCGCCCTGCACGCGGCCCGGCTCGCCGCCCGCCCGACGGCTCAGTATCCGGACATCCGCCCCGCGCTCCCGCAGTTGGGCCGCGACCTGCCGGCCCAGCGCTCCGGTGCCCCCGGTGACCAGTACCGTGGTCATCCGTCCTCTCCCCTCTGACTCCAGCTTTGTCGGCTCAGCAAGGGAGCGGGACAACTTCGCCGAACGTGACGGCGGCGGGGTGTGATCGCCGTTACCGCGCGGGCAGACGGAGCTTGGCCGGGTTGAGCTGGTTGAAGACGCCGGTGATCCGACCGTCGGCGACCGCGAACACGATGACGCCGTGCGCGGTCGAACCATCTCGCAGACCGAGTCGGACGACCAGGCCGAGGTCGCCGTTGACCAGCACCGGCGTGACCTGCAGGCCAGGGGGCTGGTCCCGGAAGGTCGAGACGAGCCCGAGCAGCAGCCGGGCGACCCGGTCCGCGCCCACGACCGGCCGCCGCCCGGCCGGGATGACACCGCCGCCGTCGCCCATGGCCACGGCGTCCGGGGCCAGCACCGCCACCAGGGCGTCCAGGTCACCGGACTCGACCGCGGAGGTGAACGCGGCCAGCACGCGCCGTTGCTCGGCGAGGTCCGCGGTGTGGCGGACCACGCCCGGCTCGGTCAGCGTCCGCCGCGCGCGTGACGCCAACTGCCGGGCCGCCTCCGGGGTCACCTCCAGCGTCGCGGCGATCTGGTCGAACGGCACACCGAACGCGTCGTGCAGGACGAACGCCACCCGTTGGTCGGGGGTGAGCCGCTCCATGACCACCAGCAGCGCGTAGCTCACCTCGTCGCCGCGCACCACCGTGTCGGCGGGGTCCTCCCCGGCGGGAAGCTCGTGCACCACCGGCTCCGGCAGCCAGGGGCCGACGTACGACTCCCGCCGCACGCGGGCCGACCGCAGCACGTCGAGGCAGATGCGGCTGAGCACGGTGACCAGCCAGCCCTTGGCATCGACGACGCGGGTCCGGTCGGCGGCGTTCCAGCGCAGCCACGCCTCCTGCACCGCGTCCTCGGCGTCGGAGTGACTGCCGAGCAGCCGGTACGCCACCCGAAGCAGGTCGGCGCGGTGCTCCTCGAACGCCGACGATCCCGGGTCGGCGCCCGCCATCGTCCCGTGCGCCGGGTTCAGCCGCGTCACACGACCACGCTAACGTTCCCCCGTCAGGCATCGTCGACCCGGTCTCGGGGTCGACCCGGTCTCGGGAAGGGGTGGTCAGGATGACGACCAGGTCGGATTTCACCGAGCCGGAGTGGGAGCTGCTCGTGCAGACCCCGCGCTGGGTGGTGGCGGCGGCCAGCGCCGCGCAGCGCGACGTGGCCTACCGCACCAACCACGAGATCGAGCAGGGGTTCGTGGCCACGGCAAACGGTCGCCATTCGGGCAACGCCTTCGTCACCGAGGTCGCGGCCGAGACCATGAAGATCTTCGATAACCAGACGGTCGTGGGGGCGACCGACTTCGGCGACCGGGAGGCCGGGATCCAGGCGGTGCTGGACCGGGTCGCCTCGGTGGTCCAGATCCTCGCCGCGAAGGCGGCGCCGGAGGACGCGAAGGCGTATCGTCGCTGGCTCGTCGACATCACGGATGTCGTGATCACGGCCGCCCGCAGCAACGACTTCCTCGGTATCGGGGGTGAGCTGGTCACCCGGAACGAGCGCGACTTCCGTGACCGCTTGGTGCTGACCCTGCAGCGCTGAGGCCTCTGGCCGCGCTGAGTCTCTGGGGACGCTGGACGCCGCTGGCAACGCTGGCCCCTCTGGTAACGTCCGGCGTCGCTGGCAACGCTGAGCCGACCGGCCTCAGTCGTCCGCGTGCCCGTCGCGCCGGCCCGGGTCGGCCAGCCGCCAGTGCCGCAGATCCTCGGCCGCCATGGGCCGACCGAAGTACCACCCCTGCCCGATGGTTCCGGTCAGGGGGGCCAGGGCTTGCGCGGTCCGCTTGTCCTCCACGCCCTCGGCCACCACGTCCACGCCCAACGCCCGCGCCAGTTGGTGCACGCTCGTCACGATCGCCCGGTCGGCTGGGCTGTCGACCATGTTGTTGACGTACGTCCGGTCCACCTTGACCTCCTGCAGGGGGAGTTGGCGCAGCTGCTGCAGGGAGGCGTAGCCGGTGCCGAAGTCGTCCAGCGACAGGCCGATGCCGTACTGGGCCAGTTCGCGGGCGACCTGGTTCACCCGGTCCATGTCCGAGATGAGCATGCGTTCGGTGATCTCGATGACCAGCTGCCGGGGCGCCAGGTCGTACTCACGGACCAGGTCGCTCAGCTCGGGCACGAAGTGTGCCTCGTGCAGGTCCTGCACGCTCACGTTCACCGACACCCGCAGCGGTTCGCCGTGCGCGTTCCACCGGCGTATCTGCTCCGCCACCGTCGCCAGCACGTGCCGGGTCAGCATGTGCATGATCTCGCTGGGCTCGATGGCTCCGATCAGCTCGTCGGTGGGGATGGGGCCCCACTGGGGATGGGTCCACCGCAGGAGGGCCTCGACGGCGACCAGCTGCCCGGTGTCGATGCGGACCTGGGGTTGGTACAGCACGGTGAGCTCGTGGTGGCGGGCGGGGTCGCGCAGCAGCGTGTGCAGCTCGCGCAGCAGTGTGATGCGCCGTTCGGCCGACTCCGCCGCCTTGCGGACGTAGAGCCCGGCCCGCCGTCCCGTCCGTCGGGCCTCGGCCGCGGCCAGCTCGGCCTTCATGAGCAGCGTGCCCAGGTCCCGACCGTGCATCGGCGACAGCGCCACCCCGCCGGCCGGGTCGAGCGCGAACGGAATGTCGTCGACCTCGACCAGCGGGTCGAGCAGCGAGACCGCCGCCTCGGTCACGGCGATGGCGTCCGGTTCGGTCAGGTCGGGCATGAGGATCACGATGCCCTCACCGGAGAGCCGGGCCGCCCGGTCCGGGCCGTAGGCGTCGATCAGGCGGCGGGACGCGACGCCGACGACCTTCTCGTACATCTCGCGCCCCAGGGTCCGGTTGATGTCCAGCACCGACTCGAAGTTGACCAGCACGATGCCGAACGGCAGGGGCCCCTGGGGCGCCACGAGATCGCCGGCGGTAATGGCCTGGAGGCCGGCGTTGAGGCCCTGTCGGTTCAGCAGCCCGCTCTCGGGCTCGCGCCCCAGCCGCTGCTCCCGGCGTACCTGCTCGCGGGCGAGCTGGTTGAACAGGATCAGCGGCGCGGCGATGAGCAGCGTCCACCAGCCCGGGATGGTGGTGAGCAGGGGCGTCACCACCAGGACCACGGTGGCCGTGGTGACCATGTCGACGCGCATGTCGGACAGGGTTTGTCGGACCGGAATCGCGCGGGCGGTCGTCCGGGCGAGGGCGAGCAGCCCGTAGCTGACCACGAACCAGATCGCGGACAGCATGAAGAAGGTGAGCAGGTCACCGCCGTTGAGTCCCGTGCCCTGACGGGTCACCGGGCGGGGGTCGCCCAGGCCCACGAAGAGTTGGGCGGTCGCGGTGGCGAGCACGAGTCGGCTGATGAGGAACGCCCCGGCCCCGGGGGCGTACCGTTGGCCGACCGCGCTCACGGCCCCGGCCACGGCCTGCACGATCACGGCCGGGCCGACACCCCATTGCACGAAGATCGCGAACGCGAAGCAGACCGACAGCGTGGAGCGGACGCGCGGGTCCTCGCGGCTGAAGAGCCCGAAGAGGGGGAGGTCCACGACAAGGGCGCCCACCGCCATGGCCCAGAACGCGTCGGGCGCGTCGGGCAGGAACCGGATCGTGCCCGGGAGCGCCCAGACGATGACGGCTGCCGCCACGGCGACGACGCCCCAGGTCAGCAGCCGGGTCAGGTGCAGCCTGCTCCGGACGACTACCGACACTCTTGCGACGATATGTCGAGAACGGGAGCGTCTACCCGCCTTTGCCGGGGTCAGCCGGTACCGGCCCGGTGACAGTCAGCCGGCCGGGTTGGCGCGCTGCTCAGCTGCGCGCCTCGTTCACCGTGGCGACGTAATGCTCCAGGGTGCGGACAAGGAACGACGGGGTCCGCGCCTGGTACTCCAGCGACACGATCTCGGCCGGGAAGAAGATCGTGTCCACCGCAGGCAGCCCGGTGACGCCGAGGTCAGTCTCGCCATCCTGGAACACCGTGACCCACATGAAGCCGTCCAGCGCGTCGATCACGGCCTGGCCCAGTGCGACCGCTACCGCGTTGATGATCGTGTCCGCGTCTTCGCCTCGGTGGTCCTGAGCCAGCCACGCGCCCCAGGCGCGGTCCACGCCGGCCAGCCCTTCCTCGCCCGACCCGTAGTCGCCGACAAATCTGTCCACGAGGGCGAGCTGCGCCTGCACCCAGGCCTGCTCCTCATCGGTCAGTTTCATCAGCGTCGCGTCCACGCAGGCACTCTATCGGGCGCCCCCGACAACCGCAGATGGAGATCGGCAGCAAGTGGAGATTTGTGCAGGAAGGACGCCTTCCTCGGCAAAAAGTGTCAGGAAGGCGTCCTTCCTGACACTCTCACCCCCGGCCGGCCCCGCCTCGGGTCGGCCGATCAGCGCAGGTCGCGGACGTCCCACACCCAGACACCGTCGCGCGGCTCGCCCTCCCGGCCGATCAGGGCCGTGACGGTGCGGCGCAGCACCTCGAAGTGCTCCTGCGGGGCGAGGATCAGCGCGTCGGCCTGCCAGAACCGGATGTCGTCGCGGGCCGTGTCCCGCAGCTCCCTGTCCACGTCCGGAGCGAGCCCGGTCACCGCAATCTCCGTCAGCAGCAGGCCGGTGGGCCGGTCGGGTGGGCCGTACCGGGCGATCGGGTTCTCCGGGCTGGTGGGGCCGAGAAAGTAGCCGTCGACGAAGCGCGTCTCGAGTTTCGTGGTCACCAGCGCGCGGAGAGTGGGCTCGCTGTACGGATCGGGTGGTATCGGCACGAGCGTGCCGCCGTCGAGGTACTCGCGCCAGGTGCCGGCGGTGATGAACGCCGGCAGCCCATCCGGCTGCGTCACCCGCAACGGCGTCGGCACCAGGGGCAGCAGCAACGCGGCGGCCAGCCCCCAGACGAGCGCCCGGGGCACGCCTCGGAGGCCGGTGAGGAGACGGTCGAGGCCGGCGGCCACGATCACCCCGATGGCGGGCACGACGACGAGCGCGAGGCGGATGGTGATCACTGAGTCGAAGAGCGGAAGGTAACTGACCGCTCGCCACGGTCCCGCCACCCCGGTCTCGCGCCCGTTGACGATGATCGTGTTGCCGAGCGAGAGCAGCGCGAACACCGCCGCCACCACCGCGGCGACCCGCACCGCCATCACCCGCCACTGCACCGCGGCGATCACCACGGCGAGGAGCACCAGGGGCAGGCCGATGAACGCGTTGGTCTCCCCGGGGTCGTCGTTGAGCGGGCTGGCCGCCCCGAGCCGCCCGGCGATCGAGTTGCTCCCGTACCCCGTGTAGATGGCCAGGTCGGCCCCGTAGAACTGCGCCCAGCCGAAGGGGCCGCGGTAGTGCTGCGGGCCGAAGAACTGGAACCATAGCGGGTAGGCCGTGAGCACGCCCGCCACGCCGATGGCCACCGCCACGCCGACCAGGAACGGCCGGGCCTGGGCGCGTGCGTCGGCGGGCCGGCTGACGGCGTAGGTCAGGATCATCACGACGCAGGCCCCCACCGTGAACAGCAGCAGCTCCTCGTTGAGGAAGACCTGGTAGGCGGCCATCAGCCCGAGGACCACTCCGGTCCGCACCGGATGCGGTGTCGACTTGAGCCGGATCACCGCCGAGACGATGAGCGGGAGCATGAACTGGGCCGAGATGTTCGGATGTCCGTTCCCGTGCCCCACGATGCCCGGAAAGAAGCCGCCGAAAGCCCCCATGACGGCAGCGACCGCCCGGTTGTCCGTCACGTGGCGACGGAGCACGACGTACCACGCGGTCGCGGTGCCAGCGAGCCCGATGGTGAGCGCGAGTGCGTAGGAGATACCGGGGCCGACGGTGAGCGTGACGGGGATCAGCGGCACGGCCAGCCCGAGGAAGGCGGTGTTGGCCATGAGGTTCACGCCGTACGGCGCCCCGAACAGCGGGGTGAAGAAGGGGTTGCGGAGGTCAACCACCGCACGGGCGGCGTGCTCGAAGAAGAACAGGAACTGGGCGTGGTCGCGGGTGTTGTCGGCCGTCGCCGCTGACCCCCCGGAGAGCCACAGGCCGGCGGTGACGAGGAACGCCAAGCCGAGGTAGAGCAGCACGACGAGCACCTCGGGCAGCCACGGCCGCCAACGCGGGTTGTCGTCTGCACCAAATAGGCGGCGCAGACGCGCCGCCGCTCCCCGTGCTCCCACGCCCAGCACGGTAACGGCCGCAGGACGCCCCGGGCGGGTCAATCGGTGAAGCTTGCGAGCCGATCATTCACGCTCAGCCGTGCACATGATCACGGTGAGGCGACCGCGCACCGCAGGGCGTACACACGCCTCACGGCGACCCACGCTCGGTGGTCACCGTGAGGCGATGACGTACGGCACGGCGTACGAACGCCCCGCGATCGACCTCCGGCGGGGCGTACGCCGAGGTCAGTCCATGCTCTCGCGCCGCTGCTTCCAGGCCTCGCGGGCTTCCATGATCCAGAAGACGATGCCGGACAGGAAGAGGATGATCGCCAGGCTCACGACCTGTTCGGTCACGGTGAGCTGCAGCGTGTTCGGGTCGAGGCCCACGAGCTCCCGCAGCGACGGGATGCCGAGGCTGTTCCAGAACAGGATCCACAGGCCGATCTCGACCACGAAGACGAAGATCCAGGCGCGCAGCCGACCGGCGACGTGGGCGATCCAGTTGATGCCGATGGCCACGAAGAAGGCCACCACGATCGCGAATGTCTCGTCCAGGTGGTCCGGCACCCAGGCGATGAGCCGGTCCTTGCCCTCGCTGCTGCTGCGGCCGATCAGGTCCGCGAGCTGCTGACGGAATGCGATGATCAGGACTAGAAGGGCGATCAGCACGACGGCGCCGATGAGCGGCGCCAGCAGGCTGCGGGACTTCGAACCGGTCTCGGCCATGGGGTCCTCCGGGGGAACAGCGGGCCGCCAGCAACGCCGCCCGACTGGTCAGTCGTGGGTCGATAGTCAGTCGTGGGTCATCGTGAGGGTGTCAGGCAAGCCAGCCGCGGTCAAGGCGACCCGACGGCGGGACGGGATGGCCGTTCGGGTGGCCGGTCACCACCGGGTGAGCGCGTCGGCGACCTCGCTGCTCGGGGGTGAGTCGATCGCGGGCGGACGGTTCCGCCAGGCGTCCCAGGCGGCCTTGGTGGCGGCGAAGTAGTCCCGCACCCAGTTCTGCGCCTGGGTGCTCCAGCGGCAGTCGGGGCAGCCCGCCACGACACCGTCGGCGTCGATGCCGGCGTGCCGGCACAGCGTCAGCGCCCGCGCCAGGTGGTAGCCCTGTGTCACGATCAGCGCCTTCGTGATGCCGTACACCTGGCGGGCCCGGACGCAGGTGTCGTACGTGTCCAGGCCGTACGGATCCGCGATCACCCGGTCGGGATCGACGCCGATCGAGGCGAGGTAGTCGGTCATGACCGCTGTTTCGTTGCCCGACTGTCCGTTGCCGTCGCCGCTGACCAGCACGACCCGGGCCCGGCCGGCGGCGAGCAGGGCGGCGGCGGTGTCCAGGCGGCCCTGCAGGAAGTTGTACGGCCGGGTCCGGTCGGGGGCGACCTGGCCCCCGAGCACGATGACGACGTCGGCGCGCGGACCGTCACCGCCGGCTTCGGTGCTGTCGCCGGTCAGGTCGGCCTGGGAGTAGATGTGCCCGGCGGCGGCGACGCGGGTCCACACGAAGGGTCCGGCGGCCGCCAGCACGAGCGCGAGCGCCCCGAGCGCGGCGAGCCGGACGCTGCGGCGGATCCACCGGGGCAGCCGGCGCCGGCGCCCGCCGGGCGCGGGGCGGGGCTCGTCGGGGCCCTGAGCGGGGC
>JADGGF010000454.1 GCA_019690055.1 Micromonosporaceae bacterium | reverse complement strand
TCGGGGTGGCGCACAGCCGGGGCGAGATCCTGCACCTGCTCGACGCGGACATGGTCGTGTACCCGGAGCACGTCGCGGCGCTGGCCCGCTGGGCCGCGGTGCTGCCGTACGCCGTCGCCCTCGGGGCCAAACGGTTCATCGACCCGGCGGCCGACGGCTCGTGGCCGTCGCCGGAGCAGGTCGTGCGGGCCTGGGCGGACGGCCGGGCGGCCGATCTGTTCGGGGGCGCCGAGGGTGAGCGCCACGAGTACCAGGAGCGCTACATCGCGCAGACCAGCCAGCTCCGCACGGCCGACCACCTCGCTTTCCGGGTCGTCGTCGGGGCCAGCCTGGCGCTCCGGCGGGAGCTCTACGACGCCGCCGGCGGACCCGACCCGGCGCTGCGGTTCGGCAACGACACCGAGTTCGCGTACCGGCTGGCCCAGGCGGGGGCGGTGTTCGTCCCCGAGCCGGGCGCCCGCGCCTGGCACCTCGGGGCCACGCACGTGATGCGGGAACACGACGCGGTGGCCCGCCACCGGCAAGCGTTTCTCGCCGACCGGGTGCCCTACCCCCGGCACTGGCGCACCGTCGGGGGCACGGCGTGGACGGTCCCGCTCGTCGAGGTCGTGACGAGCGTCGGGGACCAGCCGCTGGAGCGAGTGCGGGCGGCGGTCGACTCGGTGCTGCGGGGCAGTGAACGCGACGTGCGGATCAGCCTGGTCGGACCGTGGGACCGGCTCGACGGTGGGCGGGTCGCCGCGTTCGCCGACCCGCAGCTCGAGGCGCGGCTGATCGCCGCCACCTACCGCGGCGAGCCGCGCGTCCGGCTCGTCACGGATCCGCCGGAGACGTCCTTCCCGACGCCGTACCGGTTGGACCTGCCGGCCGGCCACGCCCTTGCCCCCGACGCCATCCGGCACCTGGTCGACCTGGCTGACCGGTACCAGGTCGGCGTCGTCCGGGTGCCGGGACTACCAAGCAAGCCCGACACGTACCTGTGGCGGACCTCGGCGCGGTCCCGGGCGGCCTGGGTCCGCCAGCCCGACGAATCCCTGCTCGACGCGGTCGATGCCGTCCACGGCAGCCGCGAGGCCACCGCGGAGGAGGTCGGCGTCGTCGATCTGACCTCCGTCGACCCCCGCGACCTGGCGACCGGCCGGCTGGATCTTCTCGCCGGTCGCCCGCGCCGGGGCCGCCTGGTGCCGACGACGGTGGAGGTCGAGGGCGTACGGTCGCTGGCGAGAGCAACGGTCGTGGTCGCCTGGCTGGGCGCCCGTCGACTACGTGCCTGGTTCCGGAACCTGCTCACGAGAAATGGACGAAGCTAGGGTGAATCAGCCGTTTCACCACCCGATCCCCCGCGACGCCACCATCTACGTGGCCGGGCACGCGGGCCTGGCCGGCTCGGCCATCTGGCGCCATCTGCAGGCCCAGGGATTCACCAACCTCGTCGGGCTGCGCTCGGCCGAGCTGGACCTGCGCGACCCGGTGGCGACCCGCGACTTCTTCGCCCAGGTCCGGCCGCAGTACGTCATCGACGCGGCGGCCCGGGTGGGCGGCATCCTCGCCAACGACCGCGAACCGGCGGAGTTCCTCTCCGACAATCTGCGTATTCAGGTGAACCTGATCGACGCCGCCCGCGAGTTCGGGGTCACCCGGCTGCTGTTCCTCGGCTCAAGCTGTATCTATCCGCGCCTGGCCGAGCAGCCGATCAAGGAGGAGTCGCTGCTCACCGGTCCGCTGGAGCCGACGAACGCGGCGTACGCCATCGCGAAGATCGCCGGGGTGGCCCACGTCCAGGCGATGCGGCGTCAGTACGGTTGCTCGTTCATCTGCGCCATGCCGACAAACCTGTACGGTCCGGGCGACTCGTTCGACCCGGAACGGTCGCACGTGCTACCCGCGTTGATCCGCCGCCTGCACACGGCGGCGCGCAACGGCGACCCGTCGGTGACGGTGTGGGGCACCGGGACCCCCCGCCGCGAGTTCCTCTACGTCGACGACCTCGCCGCCGCCTGCCTGGTCCTGCTGGAGCGCTACGACGGCGACCTGCCGATCAACGTCGGAACTGGAAAGGATCTGCCGATTCGCGATCTGGTGAGTCTGATATCTGACGCTGTCGGATATGCCGGCGAGGTCATCTACGACCCCTCAAAACCGGACGGAACGCCACGCAAGGTGCTGGACATCAGCCGAATCACGGCCCTGGGCTGGAAACCAACGACGTCTTTGCGCGAAGGAATTGCCCGAACCTATTCGTGGTTCCTCGATCACTGTCCGACTCGCGCGTGACCAACCGGCCGCGAGTCGATAGGCTGCCGAGACCACCCTCGGATCCGACGAAGATCGAAGGGCCTGTGGACCTGACATGAACGGACCCGGTAGCTACCGCTGCTGCGGCGTGCGCATCGACGGGTATGGACCGACAGCCGCCGTCGCGGCGCTGCTGGAGTCCCGTTTCGGGGAGGCCCGGGGTGCGCACCTGTGCAACTCCTACACGTTGGCGCTCGCGCTGCGCGATCCGGCCTACCGAGAGGTTCTCAACAGCGGAGACCTGAACTTCGCCGACGGTCATTACGTCGCCATGGTGGGTCGCTGGCGCGGCCAGAAGGACCTGACCGAGCGGGTCTACGGGCCGGACCTGATGAAGCGCACCATGGACCAGGGCCGCGAGCGGGGGCTGAGGCACTACCTGTACGGGGCGAAGCCGGAGACCGTGCAGCGACTGGCCGAGGTGTTGCGGCAGCGCTATCCCGGGGTGCAGATCGTCGGCGTCGAGTCACCGCCGTTCCGGCCGTTGACGGAGCAGGAGGAGGCCGAGCTTTCCGCCCGGGTCGCCCAGGCTCGCCCCGACATCCTGTGGGTGGGCACCGGCACGCCCCGCCAGGACCAGTTCGT
Organism: Micromonosporaceae bacterium; assembly: GCA_019690055.1. Lineage (GTDB taxonomy): Bacteria > Actinomycetota > Actinomycetes > Mycobacteriales > Micromonosporaceae > DATBGZ01. The sequence continues at coordinate 1,161 of JADGGF010000454.1, read as the reverse complement.
CGCCCGCTACACCGACATGCTCGGCTGCACGGTCGTGCCGGTCGGAGCTGCCTTTGACTTCCACTCGGGCAACAAGCGCGTCGCGCCGCGCTGGATCCAGCGCGCCGGCTTCGAGTGGCTGTTCCGCTTCGCCATGGAGCCGCGCCGGCTGTGGCGGCGGTACCTGATCGGCATTCCGGTCTTCATCTACGGGGTGCTGACCGACCTCGGCCGACGGACACCCCCACGACCGGCGCCGAGGCCGGCAGCGCCGCTCACCGTGTCCGCGGTCCACGTTCCCCCGGCTCGGCGCGAGGTCGAGGTGGATGCCAAGCCCCGGGTGGTGCACGCCGTACCGGTCGGGCGATCGCCGGGCGTGGGACCGACAGTCCCCCACGGTCAGGTCTACCGCGACGCGACGTGATCATCTCCGACCCGCGACCCGGGTGCGGTCGCTCGCCCGACCGGCCCCGACCGTACGGTCATCGACATCGCCGACTGTACGGTGAACAAGTCGCGGGCCAAGCATGAACGTCGTGGGCCAAACATGAACGTCGTGGTTCGGTCATGAAGGTCGTCGTCGCCCACAACCAGTACAGCTCCGCCCAGCCATCCGGCGAGAACGCGGTGGTGGCGGCGGAGATCGACGAACTGACCCGGGCCGGGGTCCGCGTCCTGCCGTTCCTGCGCAGCTCCGACGAGATCGCGACGTTCTCGCCGGCCCAGAAAGCGGCGCTCGTGGTCTCCCCCGTCTATGCCAGACGCGCCCAGCGCGAGCTGCGCGACATGCTGCGCCGGGAGCGTCCCGACGTCGTGCACCTGCACAACCCGTACCCGCTGCTGTCCCCCTGGGTGATCCGCACGGCCCAGGCGGAGGGAGTCGCCGTGGTGCACACCCTGCACAACTTCCGCCAGACCTGCGTGAACGGCCTGTTCCACCGGGCCTCAGTCAGCTGTCGGGCGTGTGCGGGTCGGGCGGTCGCGCTGCCGGCCATTCGGCACGCCTGCTACCGCGGCTCGCGGCCGCAGTCGGCGGTGATGGCCACGACGCTGGCCGTGCACCGGCGGACCTGGTCGCGGCTGGACCGGGTGCTGGCGCTCACCCCGTCGATGGCCGAGTACGCCCGCAGCCTCGGCGTCGCCCCGGAGCGGATCGTGGTGCGCCCCAACGCGGTGCCCGAC
>JADGGF010000453.1 GCA_019690055.1 Micromonosporaceae bacterium | reverse complement strand
GGGGGCGGGGGCCGGGGGGCGCCGCGGGGGGGGGGCGGGCGCGCCCCCCCCCGCGACGCCAGCCGTTGTTCCCGAAGGGGCGAACCTGAAAAATACGTCGACATGCAGAGCGTCTACGAGGCAGCGGACGGGCACGAAGGGCTCCTGCGCCTGGCCGAAGCGTGGCACGCCCGCGTCATGGCCGACGCCTGACCCCGCGGGCCGGCCGGGTCAACCAGCGACGCGTGCGCGGTCGAGCCGGAGGGGCAAGCCGAAGAGCGGGAACAGCCGCCGTACGTCGAGGAAGTTGGTCACACCGCGGATCCGGCCGTCCGAGATGTCGAGAACGATGAGCGCCCACGGGCCGGTCGTCCGGTACTGACCGAACGCCGGCATCCCGTTGGCCTCCGTCGGCACCAGCCGCGAGCCACGGCATCCGCTCCCCGGGCCGAGCATCCAGGCGCGGATGTCGGCCCAGCCCCGCAGCCACAGCGGCAGCGGCGGCATGTTGAGCGTCACGTCCTCGTGGAGCAGCGCGGCGAGGGCGTCCATGTCGTACGCCTCGAACGCCTTGACGTAGCGGTCCAGCAGCCGCGCCTGCTCCGCGTCGAGCGGACGGAGGGTGTCACCACCGGTGTCGGCGTCGGCCACCGTGGCCCGGGCGCGCTGCAGGGCGCTGTTGACCGACGCGACCGACGTGTCGAGCAGCTCGGCGACCTCGGCGGCCGACCACGCAAGCACGTCGCGGAGGATGAGCACGGCCCGCTGCCGCGGCGGTAAGTGCTGCAGCGCGGCCACGAACGCCAGGCGGATCGACTCCCGGGCGACGGCGGCCTCCGCAGGATCGTCCGTGGAGACGGCCACCCGCGCGTCGGGCACCGGACCGACCCAGGTGTCGTCGGGCAGCGGGTCGCCCGGCGCGGAGGCGGCGGTGCCAGGCGGGCCGAGGTCCATCGGCCGGGCGCGTCGCTGGGCACTGCCGAGCATGGTGAGGCAGACATTGGTCGCAATCCGGTACAACCAGGACCGTAGGGCGGCCCGTCCCTCGAATCCCGCGAGGCCTCGCCACGCCCGGACCATTGTGTCCTGCACGGCATCCTCCGCCTCGAAGAACGAGCCGAGCATGCGGTAGCAGAAGGCGGTGAGCTCGCCCCGGTACGCCTCCAAGAGCAACTCAGGCGGCTCGTCCGTGCGGATGGCGCCGTCGGTCACGGCGACCACGCTACCGCTGGCGCTCCCCGTTTCCGATCATGGCGCCCCCGTGGGGCGAAACCCGGTCCGGGGCGGCGATGAGTTTTGGCCGTGGGCGTGGTCTTACCGGCATGACGCACAGGAAGACCAACGAAAGGGGCACCATCGTGACCACCGTCGACCAGGACACCGCCGCGCCGGGCATCGGACAGTACGCCGAGGTGAACGGCCTTCGCCTCTACTACGAGACGTCCGGCTCGGGACGCCCGCTCATCCTGCTGCACGGCGGGCTCGGGGCGGGCGAGATGTTCGGACCGGTTCGCACCGCTCTGGCGCAGAGCCACCAGGTCATCGCGGTCGATTTGCAGGGTCACGGCCGCACGGCCGACATCGATCGGCCGATCGACCCATGGTTCATGGCCGACGACATCGCGGCGCTCATCGACCACCTCGGCCTGGACCGCCCCGACCTCGTGGGCTACTCGCTCGGCGGGGGCGTGGCGCTGCGGGCAGCCGTGCGGTACCCGGAGAAGATCGGCCGGGTCGTCGCGGCGTCGGCGTTCATCCGCCGCACCGCCGTCTACCCCGAGATGCTCGAGCAGCAGGCTCAGGTAGGCGCCGCCGTGGCCGAGTACATGAAGGACACGCCGATGTACGAGCTGTACCAGCGGATCGCCCCGCGCCCGGAGGACTTCCCCCGGCTGTTGGACAAGATAGGCGCGGCCATGGCGAAGGACTTCGATCTCAGTGAGGAGATCCGTGGCCTGCGGGTCCCGACGCTGATCGTCGCGGCCGACGCCGACATGGCACCCCCGAGCCACTTCGTCGAAGTCTTCGGTTTGCTCGATGGCGGCCAGCGTGACGGCGGCTGGATGGGCGAGGGCCGGCCGAAGGGCGGGCACGCGCTGGCGATCCTGCCCGGCCTCACCCACTACACCATCTTCAGCTCGCCGCTGTTCGCGGCGACCGTCCTGGCCTTCCTCGACGAGCAGCCGTGACAGGCCCGGACCGTACAGTCGCCGTGGCCACGCGGGGCACCGTGACCAGACGGCCGCCGTGACCAGACGGGCGCCGTGACCGTACGAACCGCGTTGGCCGTACGGTCACGGCCTCCCTGGGCCGCCAAGGGAGGGTTGGCTCGCCCGCCATCGCGGTAGTTGACACAGGAGTGCCGACGGCGAGGCGTGGGGGTGACCCGATGGGGCGACACCGCGACGACGTGGCGGCCCTGGTGACGCCGCTGAACGACCCGAGCGACCTGGACCCGTTGCTGGAGCGCACGGCCGGGGCGCGAGTGGTCATGCTGGGCGAGGCGAGCCACGGCACGCACGAGTTCTACACCTGGCGGGCCGCGATCACCCGGCGGCTCATCGTCGAGCAGGGGTTCTCGTTCGTCGCGGTCGAGGGCGACTGGCCGGACTGCGAGCGGGTCGACTGGAGCGTGCGGGGGCGCACCGACGCGCCGGCCGATCCCGCCGAGGCGCTGGCGACGTTCGAACGGTGGCCCCGCTGGATGTGGGCCAACGAGGAGGTCGCCGCGTTCTGCCGCTGGCTGCGCCAGCACAATGCCGGTCTCGGCGGGAGGGCCGGTTTCGACGGGGCCGGCCGGGACGAGTCGGCCCGGGTGGGCTTCTTCGGCCTCGACGTGTACTCGTTGTGGGAGTCGCTGCGCGAGATCCTGCTCTACCTGCGCGACAACGATCCGCCACGCGTCCTCGACGCCCTCGCGGCCTACCGGTGCTTCGAGTCGTACGGCCGCGACCCGCAGACGTACGCGCTGGCCACCCGGTTGGTGCCGACCGGCTGCGAGAACGAGGTGCTGGACCTGCTGGTCGGCCTGCGCCAGCGAGCCGCCGCCAACGGCGCCGGGGCCTTCGCCGCCTGGCAGAACGCGGAGGTCGTGGCCGGGGCGGAGCGCTACTACCGCACGCTGATGCGGGGCGGCGCCGAGTCGTGGAATGTCCGCGACCAGCACATGGCCGACACCCTGGCCCGGCTGCTCGAGTACCACGGGCCCTCGGCCAAGGCGGTGGTGTGGGCGCACAACACCCACGTCGGCGACGCCCGGGGCAGCGACATGGCCCAGGCCAACGAGGTCACCCTCGGCCAGCTGGCCCGCCAACGGTACGGATCCGACCAGGTGGTACTGGTGGGGTTCGGCACCTACCAGGGGACGGTGGTGGCCAGCGAGGCGTGGGGGGCGCCGTTGCGGACGATAACGGTCCCGCCGGCCCGAGCGGGGTCGCTCGAGGACGAGCTCCACTCCGCCGCCCCGCGGCAGGGACTGGCCATCTTCGATAGATATATGTATTTGCCGTTGCTGACCGATGAGCTCGACCACCGGGCGATCGGCGTGGTGTACCAGCCCGAGGTGGAAGCCTGGGGCAACTACGTGCCGACCGTCCTCGGGCTGCGCTACGACGCCTTCTGCTGGTTCGACCGGTCCCGCGAACTGCGGCCACTACCGACGGCGGCGGCGAGTCCGCTCGAACCGGAGACGTACCCCTACGGGGTGTGATCGCCGGCCCTCTTCGGGGTGTGATCGCCGGCCCCGGACGTCACTGCTGGGCGGGGCGGCGGCTCTCCTCGAAGGGGCGTCCGCTCGGCTGGCCCGCCGCGTCGTGCGGCGTCCGCGCACGCGGATCGTCGGACGACCGGGCGTCCGCCGCGTCGTCGGCCCAGGTCCGCTCGGGCACCGTCCCGGGCGGCGGAACCGCCTCCCGGTCGCGGTCCGGGGTCTTCTGTTCGTCCACAGTGGCCTCCTTGGGCGGTGGGCCTCCTCGGCCGGTTCGGCTCCCTCTTCGGTGGTTCGGGGCTACCTGGGGCGGTTCGCGCCAATGCCCACAGCGCATACCCCACCGGGCAGCTACCCAGCCC
>JADGGF010000452.1 GCA_019690055.1 Micromonosporaceae bacterium | reverse complement strand
TAGGCGCCCGCCCGCACGCACCGCCTGCGCTCGCGCAGACGCCGGCCGCGTCGTTGATCTAGGGCATAGAGTGGTGGATAGAGATCAACTAACCACTCTATGCCCTAGATCAACGGGAAAGGGGCTGGAGGCGGGCCAGGGGCTACAGGATCGTCCAGGTGTCGCCGGAGTTGAGGAGCTTGGCGAGTTCGGCTTCGCGGTCGGTGACGTCGGCGGCGGCCGTGGCGATCTGCTCCCGGACCAGGCCGTCGTAGGTCGGCCGGGAGACGCGCCGGAACACCCCGACCGGCGTGTGCGACAGGTCGGCCTGGGGCAGCCGGGAGAGCGCGAAGGCGTACGCCGGGTCAGCGATGGTCTCGTCGTGCACGATGATCTCGTCCGGTGACACTTCCGACGTCGGCCGTACGGTCAGGCCGAACCCGGAGGGCGCGCGCACCACGGCCGACTGGTTCTCGCGGCCGAACGTGAGCGGCCGGCCGTGCTCGAGCGGGATGAGCGCGGCGTCGCGCGACGATGGATCTTTCAATATGTCGAAGGCGCCGTCGTTGAAGATGTTGCAGTTCTGGTAAATCTCGACAAATGCCGATCCTTGATGCTCGGCCGCGGCGCGCAGGACGGTCGCGAGTTGCTTGCGGTCGGAGTCGATGGCGCGGGCCACGAACGTCGCCTCGGCCCCGAGCGCCAGCGACACCGGGTTGAACGGCGCGTCGGCCGATCCGACGGGCGTCGACTTGGTGATCTTGCCCAGCTCGGAGGTGGGCGAGTACTGGCCCTTGGTGAGGCCGTAGATCCGGTTGTTGAACAGCAGGATCTTGATGTTCACGTTGCGGCGCAGCGCATGGATGAGGTGATTGCCGCCGATCGACAGCGCGTCCCCGTCCCCGGTCACCACCCAGATCGACAGGTCGGGCCGGGTCGTGGCGAGCCCGGTGGCGATCGCCGGCGCCCGTCCGTGGATGGAGTGCACGCCGTACGTGTCCATGTAGTACGGGAACCGGGACGAGCAGCCGATGCCCGAGATGAAGACGATCCGCTCCTTGGGGATGCCCAGCTCCGGCAGGAACGACTGCATCGTGGCCAGGATGGCGTAGTCCCCGCAGCCGGGGCACCAGCGCACCTCCTGGTCGGTCTTGAAGTCCTTGGCGGACAGCGTGAGGCGGCCCGGTCCACCGACTGACGTCTCAGACATTCTTCAGCACTTCCTCGAGCATGGACTCCAGTTCCGCGGCCGTGAACGGCAGGCCGCGGACCTGGTTGTAGGAGATCGCGTCGACCAGGTACCGGCTGCGGATCACGTGGGCCAGCTGCCCCAGGTTCATCTCCGGGATCACCACCCGGTCGTAGGCGCGTAGGACCTGGCCGAGGTTCTTCGGCAGCGGGTTGAGGTGCCGCAGGTGGGCCTGGGCCACCGCCAGGCCCCGCTGGCGCAGCGCCCGGCACGCCGCCCCGATGGGGCCGTACGTCGAGCCCCAGCCGAGCACGAGAACCCGGGCCGTGCCGTCGGGGTCGTCGACGGTCACGTCGGGCACCGGGATGGCCTCGATGCGGGCCGCGCGCGTACGCACCATGAAGTCGTGGTTGGCCGGGTCGTAGGAGATGTCGCCGGTCTTGTCGGCCTTCTCCAGGCCGCCGATGCGGTGCTCCAGGCCGGGCGTGCCCGGCACCGCCCAGGGCCGGGCCAGCGTGACCGGGTCGCGGAGGTAGGGCAGGAACCGGCCGTCGGGCCCGTTGGGCTCCGTCGCGAAGGTCACCGTGAGGTCGGGCAGGTCGGCGATGTCCGGCAGCAGCCACGGCTCCGAGCCGTTGGCGATGTACCCGTCCGACAGCAGGATCACCGGCGTGCGGTAGGTCAGCGCGATCCGGGCCGCCTCCAGCGCCATCGAGAAGCAGTCGGCCGGTGAGCAGGCGGCCAGGACCACCGCCGGCGCCTCGCCGTGCCGGCCGAACAGGGCCATGTTCAGGTCGGCCTGCTCGGTCTTGGTCGGCATACCGGTCGACGGGCCGGCCCGCTGGACGTCGATGACCACCAGCGGCAGCTCCAACGCCACGGCGAGCGAGATCGTCTCGCCCTTGAGCGCCACGCCCGGCCCGCTCGTCGTGGTGACGCCGAGCGCGCCGCCGTACGACGCGCCCAGGGCCGCCCCGACCGCGGCGATCTCGTCCTCGGCCTGCATGGTCGTGACGTTGAACTTCTTGTGCTTGCTCAGCTCGTGCAGGATGTCGCTGGCCGGCGTGATCGGGTAGGCCCCGAGGAAGACCGGGAGCTTGGACCGGACGCCCGCGGCCACCAGACCCAGGGCGAGGGCCATGTTGCCGGTGATGTTGCGATAGTTGCCGGGCGGCATCTGGGCCGGCTTGACCTCGTAGCGGACCGCGAAGCTCTCGGTGGTCTCGCCGAAGTTCCACCCGGCCTGGAAGGCCGCGATGTTGGCCTGGGCGATCTCCGGCCGGCGGGCGAACTTCTGCCGCAGGAACTGGATCGTCGACTCGTGCGGCCGCGAGTACAGCCAGCAGAGCAGGCCGAGGGCGAACATGTTCTTGGCCCGCTCGGCCTCCTTCTTGGAGATGTCGAAGCCGGCCAGCGCATTGACCGTCAGCGACGTCAGCGGCACCGGATGCAGCGAGTACCCGGCGAGGCTGCCGTCCTCCAGTGGGTTGCTGTCGTAGCCCACCCGGGCCAGGTTGCGCTTGGTGAACTCATCGGTGTTGACGATGATGTCCGCGCCCCGGGGCAGGTCGGCCAGATTCGCCTTCAGCGCCGCCGGGTTCATCGCGACCAGGACGTTCGGCGCGTCCCCGGGGGTGAGGATGTCGTAGTCGGCGAACGCGACCTGGAAGCTGGAGACGCCGGGCAGCGTGCCGGCCGGCGCGCGGATCTCGGCGGGGAAGTTAGGCAGCGTGGAGATGTCGTTGCCGAGCTGGGCCGTCTCCGACGTGAATCGGTCTCCCGTGAGCTGCATACCGTCGCCGGAGTCCCCGGCGAATCGGATGACCACGCGATCCAGCTGTCTGACCTGCTTGGTCACGATGGTGGCCTCCTCATGGGCCCGACTGCGGTGGGCCCGCGTAGTGGCAGTCCCCTGCGAGCGTACGTCGCACCCATCCCCGGTTTGGCGGCGGTCCGGTGCGACGCGGCTTTCGCCACGCGTCCGGTAGCTGTCACCTCGGTTCCGTCCGGTAGGTGCCGCCTGGTCCCGTCGGGTGTTGTCACCTAAACCGGTGGCGGGCTCGAGGGCATGGATGTGCTCGGACTGGCCGACGGAGCCTCGGGGCACGGATTGGTCGTCACGATCTCATAGAACACCGTGCCCTCCCAATTGGTCTGAGCCGACGCCATCGGGAACGGATGGTGCATACCTGGCGACAGCTCCGTGACCATGAAGCTTCCCGCGGCTATGTAGATGTCGCCCTGGCACGTCGGGTCTATCGGGATCTCATCGGAGTAGGTGTTGCCTGGGCGTACCGGCCACGTCGCCCCGCCGTGGAGGACCTGCCGTCCATCCTCGAGGTACTTGAACGAAACCCAGGTCAGGGACTTCTCGACACCCGCACAGATCGGGTCGCCCGTGGTCGAGTAGAGCCAGAACCGGACGATCGGTTTCGTGTACGAGGCGCCCACGCGGGGGTTCGAGTCGCACGTGGTCGCCTGGTCGGGCTCCGAGGAGACGGTCGGGTTCGGGCTGTCGGTGGGACGCGGGGAGCGGGTGATCGTCGCCGTGGCACTTGTCGTCGACGGGGTGGGGGTGTCGTTCGGCAACGGACCCCGGATCGCCAGCGGCAGGGTCAGGACGATCGTGACCACCGCGGCCATGGCGGTCATGGCCAGGGCAGCGGCTCCGGTCGCGGTGCGGCGCCGGATCCGGCGCTGCACGGCGTCGACCCCGGGCGGCCTGACGAGGGGGAGCGCGGACTCGTAGAGATCGCGGAGCGCGGCGCGGAGGGCATCCTCGTCGAGTTCAGGCATCGTCGGCACCCCCCCTCGGCGTGAGGCGGACGGCGAGCGTGGCCCGGGCCCGGTGCAGCCAGGACTTGACCGTGCCCTCGGCGG
>JADGGF010000451.1 GCA_019690055.1 Micromonosporaceae bacterium | reverse complement strand
ACCCGCCCGCGCTGGCGCACGCCCAGCTCGCGGCCCCGCGCGAGCTCGACCGGTCCCCGGGTGACGCGCTGACCCCGCTCTACCTGCGCCGCCCCGATGCGGCCCAACCCCATTCGCCCAAGGCGGTGACGGCGTGATTCAGGCCGGGGTGCGGCTGGAGCGGCTGCGCTGGTTCCATCTCGACCAGGTGCTGGCCATCGAGGCTGATCTGTTCGGGGCGGAGCGCTGGACGCCCTCGATGTTCTGGAACGAGCTCGCGCACGGGCATCACTACCTGGTGGCGCAGCGCGACGGGGAGGTGGTCGGCTACGCCGGCATCGCCGTGGTGCGCCCGGAGGCGTGGATCAACAACGTCGCCGTGCGGCGCGACCACCAGCGTCACGGGATCGGCCGCATGCTGCTCGACGCGCTGCTCGCCCACGCCCGCGCGCACGGGGTCACCCACACGCTGCTGGAGGTGGCGGCGGACAACGGCCCGGCGCAACGGCTCTACGACAGCTACGGTTTCGTCGTGGTGGGCGTGCGGAAGGGCTATTACCAGCCGAGCAACACCGACGCCCTGGTGATGCGAAGGGATGAGCCTCGATGACTGGTGACGAGCCGCTGGTGCTCGGCATCGAGACCTCCTGCGACGAGACCGGGATCGGGATCGTCCGGGGCACCACCCTGCTCGCCGACGAGGTAGCGTCCAGTGTGGACGAACACGCCCGGTACGGCGGCGTGGTGCCGGAGGTGGCGAGCCGGGCCCACCTCGAGGCGATCGTGCCCACCATGGAACGAGCCCTGCGGACCGCCGGCGTACGACTGGCCGATGTGGACGCGATCGCGGTCACGGCCGGGCCGGGGCTGGCCGGCGCGCTGCTGGTCGGTGTCGCGGCCGCGAAAGGGTACGCGGTGGCGGCCGACAAGCCGGTCTACGGGGTGAACCACCTGGCCGCCCACGTGGCGGTGGACACGCTCGAGCACGGCCCATTGCCGTCGCCGGCGGTGGCGCTGCTCGTCTCAGGTGGACATTCGTCGCTGCTGCTCATCCACGACCTGGCGGGCGATGTACGGCCGCTGGGGGCGACGATCGACGACGCGGCCGGCGAGGCGTACGACAAGGTGGCGCGGCTGCTCGGCCTGCCGTTCCCGGGCGGACCGCCGATCGACCGGGCCGCCCGGGACGGCGACCCCGAGGCGATCGCGTTCCCCCGCGGTCTGACCCACGCCCGCGACCTGGCCGCGCACCGCTTCGACTTCTCCTTCTCGGGGCTCAAGACCGCCGTGGCCCGCTGGGTGGAGGCCCGGCAGCGGGCGGGCGAGGCGATTCCGGTGGCGGATGTGGCGGCCAGCTTCCAGGAGGCGGTGTGCGACGTCCTCACCGCCAAGGCCATCGACGCCTGCCGAGAGCACGGCGTGGACACGCTGGTGATCGGCGGCGGCGTGGCGGCGAACTCCCGGCTGCGCGCGCTCGCCGAGCAGCGGTGCGAGCGCGCCGGGATCACGCTGCGCATCCCCCGGGCGCGGCTGTGCACCGACAACGGGGCGATGGTGGCGGCCCTCGGCGCGCACCTGGTGGCGGCCGGACAGCGCCCCAGCCCGCTGGACCTGGGCGCCGATCCGGGTCTGCCGGTCACTACAGTCACCGTGTAGTCGGCGGAGGTGAGTCGTGATCGTACGGATGTGGGAGGTCAAGGCCGAGGCGCGCAACTTCACCGCGCTGCTCAACTGGGTCTGCGAGGTGGCGGTCCCCACGGTGGAGACCAACCCGATGCACGTCTCCAGTGAAATATTCTCATCTCCAGATTTTCGAATCGTTGTGATCACCCGCTGGAACGGTACGCCGGAGGACTTCGAGGAGCCGCCGCCGCACCTGGTCACGCGACCCCCGCACTTCTGGGACTTCTTCCCCGTCGACCGCTGACCAGGCGGTTGGTGGCCCCCCGGCGGCCGTGGGAGGTCCGCCACGCCCGGTCCCGGTCAGCCGGTGGGGAGGCGTACCTCGAACCGGCAGCCACCGTCGATGTTCGCCACGCTGACCCGGCCGCCATGCGCCTCGACCAGGCCGCGGACGATGGCGAGCCCGAGCCCGCCGCCGGCCGTGTCGCGGGACCCGGCGTCGGCGGCATCGTGAACCTCGTCGGTCGCCCGCGGCGTGCGGGCCGCCTCGCTGCGGTAGGCCACGTCGAACACCCGCGGCAGGTCCGCCTCCGCGATACCACCGCAGCCGTCGGTGACCGCGAACCAGCCGTAGCCGTCCTCGCTCCCACCGCTCACCACGATGGTCCCGCCGGCCGGCGTGTACTGGATGGCGTTACTCAGCAGGTTTGCCACGATGCGGCCCAGCTCCGGCTCACTCGCCCGCACGGTCGGCCAGCCGGCCGGCGCCGCTCGCAGCGTCACGCGCCGGGCCTGGGCGACCGGCGTCGCTGCGGCGACGGCGTCGGAGATGACGTCGCCGAGACTGGTGGCCGTGGGGGTGAGGTTGAGCGCACCGGCATTGATCCGCGACAACTCGAACAGGTCGTCGACCAGATGGGCCATCCGGTCGGTCTCCAGGCGCATGCGGCGCAGGTAGTCGGCCACGGTCGCCGGGTCGGTGACGACGCCGTCCTCGAGCGCTTCGGCCATGGCCCGGAGTCCGGCCAGCGGAGTGCGCAGGTCGTGCGACACCCAAGCCACCAGCTCGCGCCGACCCGCCTCGACCTGGCGTTCGCGTTCGCGCGCTTCGTGAGCCCACATGGCGTCGGCGGCGAGCCGGCGGCTGAACAGTATCGCGATGGTGAGGCTGACGACCCCGGACGCCGCGAGCACGATCATGAGGACGTTCAGGTCGTGCGCCGAGATGAACATGCCCTGCGCCACGGCGACGATGCCGGCCAGCATGGCCAGCACGGCGATCACGACCAGTCCACAAATATGTATGACTATCGAGCGATGCCGCAGGAGTCGCAGGGCCAGCACGCCCGGCGCCCAGACGACCAGCGCGCTGGCGAGCGCCATGGCGACGATGAGGATCAGATCACGCATCCGCCGTCACCGCCCCGACGAAGGCTCGACGGGCGCGCCCGCCGAGGTCGGTTCGTAGCGGTAGCCGACGCCCCACACCGTGGCGATCCGCCGCGGCTGGGCCGGATCGGCTTCGATCTTCTCCCGTAACCGTCGCACATGGACGGTGACGGTGGACTGGTCGCCGAAGGTCCAGCCCCACACCTCCTCCAGCAGCTCCGAACGGCGGAACGCTCGGCCCGGGTGGCGCATGAGGTGGGCGAGCAGGTCGAACTCTCGCACCGTGAGCTGGAGCGGGCGGCCGTCCAGCGTGGCCAGACGCCGTACGGTGTCCACCACCAGGGCCCCGTCGACCAGCGTGGCCGGGCCGCTCGAGGCGGCGTGCGGTCTGCGGGCGCGACGCAGCACCGACTGCACCCGGAGCACCAACTCGCGGGGCGAGAACGGCTTCGTCACGTAGTCGTCCGCGCCCCGCTCGAGTCCCAGCACCCGGTCGGCCTCGGTGCCGAGCGCGGTGAGCATCACGATCGGTAGGTCGGTGACCTCCCCCCGCATCCGCCGGCACACCTCGAGGCCGCCGATGCCGGGAAGCATCAGGTCGAGCACGACGAGGTCGGGCTGGTGCTCGCGGAAGGCGGCGATGGCGGAGGCGCCGTCGGTGGCCAGCCGCACCTCGTACCCAGCGCGTTCCAGGTATCGGCGCACGACATCGCTCACCGTCGCGTCGTCGTCCACCACGAGGACCCTGTGCATGTTCCGGACCCTACGACCGCATGGTCACCCGCGCATAGCTGTGGTGGTCATGGCGGTGGCGAACTCGCGCAGGCCGTCGTCGAGCCGGACGGTCGCGCGGAATCCCAGCTCTCTGGCCGCTCGGGCCGGCGACGCGGTGATGTGCCGGACGTCGCCCGACCGGAACTCGCCGGTGATCACCGGTGGTGGGCCATGCATCACCGAGGACAGCGTGGTGGCCAGCTCGCCCACGGTGGTGACCTTGCCCGAGCCGATGTTGTACGCCCGGAGGCCCACCGGCGGATCCGGCACGCGCAGCGCCGCGACGT
>JADGGF010000450.1 GCA_019690055.1 Micromonosporaceae bacterium | reverse complement strand
CGCCCCCCCCACCGGCCCCCCCGGCCACGGATGGCTATGAATCGCCCGATTCCGCTCCGGAGCCGCGCGGAATAAGACCGCCCGCCGATGCCGACCGGCGGGCGGTACAGGGCGCCGGGCGTACGGTCAGGGAATGCGGGCGACGCCGACCAGACCGGCCGAGCCGGCCGGGTTGGCGACGAAATCCTGGGGGTCGGTCGGCTCGGGCCGCCATTCCGGAACCCAGACCAGGCCGGGCTCGACCAGCTCGAGGCCATCGAAGAACCGGCTCACCCCGGCCCGGTTGCGCAGGGTCAGCGGAGTGGCCGTCCGCTGCTTGTAGACCGTCTTCATGGTGTCGATGTTGTCCTGCTCCTCCGGCTTGACCTCGTCCTCGACCGCGTGCGAGATGATCAGGTAACTGCCCGACGGCAGAGCGCCGACGAGCGTCGACACCGCGTCGTACGCGGCCTCGTCCGGCACGAAGTGCAGCACGGCGACGAGCAGCAGCGCCACCGGCTGATCGAAATCGATCACGGCCCGTACCTGCGGATTGTCGAGGATGGCGCGCGGGTTGCGCACGTCGCCCTGCACCGCGGTCGCCCGCGGGTTGCCCTCCAACAGGTCCAGGCTCTCGGCCACCGCGACCGGATCGATGTCCACATAGACCACCCGGCCATCGTCGATGGCGCCGTCGACGACCTCGTGGACGTTGCCCTGCGTCGGGATGCCGGAACCGATGTCGAGGAACTGGCGAACTCCCTGCCCGATCACGAACCGGACAGCCCGCTGCAGGAAAGCCCGGTTGGCTTTGGCGAGCAGCGGTACCTGGGGAAACATCGCAGCGACGGCCATCGCCGCCTCGCGGTCGGCCGGAAAGTTGTGCGTACCGCCCAGGTGGTAGTCGTAGATACGTGCCGCAGTGGCGGGCTTCGCCTCAGTCATGGGATCCGTCCGTCCTCTGTCACTGGTGCATCGTCACTGGTGCATCTCAGCTACGCCCGCCGCCACGCTCGCGGTTACCTACGTGTACTCGGCGATGGGTACCGAGGCGTCGTAGAGCAGCCCGAAGATGCGGCGGTACTCGGCAAGCTCCGATGGCTCCTCAAGATACAGCGCCCCCACGTGAGATTCGAGGTAGACCACATCCGGATCATCGGGATCGTCGAAGTCGAGGATGCGGAACGCGCCAGCCATCGCCGGATGTGCACCAACCGAGAACGGTAGAACCCGTATCTCCACATTGGGCAGTTTTGCTGTCTTTCGGATGTGGGCCACCTGAGCCTGCATCACCGTTTCGCCCCCGACGGCCCGCAGGAGCGCGCCCTCACCGAGGATGTAGATCAGCGTGGGCGGCGGCTTGCGCGCGAACAGCGTGCGCTGGCGGTCCATGCGGGCCGTCACCTGACGGACGACGCCGTCGGGATCGTCCGGCTGGGCCGCGGTGAACACCGCCAGGGCGTACTCCTCGGTCTGCAGCTCGCCGGGGACGATCTCCCCGTCATACATGCAGATCTTGGTGGCGCTCGCCTCCAGGCCGACGTAGAGCTTGAACCAGTCGGGGATGGCCTTGCTGGCATCCCACCATTCCTCGTGCGAGGTGCCGACGGCCAGGTCGGCCAACGTGTCGGTCGTGCTCTGGTCCACCCCGTAGAGCCAGCACAGTGCCCGGACGTTGGCGGCGGTCACCGGAACCTTGCCCGTTTCGATGCGGTGCAGCGTGGGTTCCGAGATCCCCAGCTTCGCCTCGACGACGTCGCGCCGGCTGCGTCCGCTGGCGATCCGCAGCTTCATCAGCCGCCGACCCAGCGCCCGGCGGACGACCCGCTGTCCCGTTACCGGCATTTCACACCCCAAGGCAACCGCGCACCATGCCCCCTGGACGCAGCCACCTTACCCACAGTGGCGCACACGTCACAGCGCCCGGTCGGCCAGGCTTCGCGAGTCGTGGGTGATTTGGTTCGGCGCAGGTTCCATGACGAACGTTTCAGGTCTTCGCCGCCGGCGCACCAGCGACCCCACAGATCGGAAAAATGGTAACAAGATTGCCACTTCCTGGCCATCATCGAGCATGACGTGTCGATAGTCACACCCATGAAGATCAGGTAAACCGCAGGGAAAGAGCAGGTAAACCGCGGCTCACGCCCGGTCAGGCGGCGGGTGCGGCAACCGCGATGGCCACCGACTCCGTGTCGGGTTCGTCCGCCTCGATCTCGAAGTCGACCGAGACGATGGAGGTCAACAGGCCGACCGCGTGCAGCGCGCTGCGCAGCCGCTGCACGTCCATGCCGAGCGCCACGAGCGGCGTCGGCTCGCGCACCGCGCTGCACCGAATGATGATCGTCGAAGATCCCCGGGTCACCACAAAACGCACCACAGTGGACGGCGCCAGCGGCAGCCCGGCGAGGGCGTCGGCGAACAACTGGGGGTCCGGCGGCTCGTCGGCGAGCCGGACCCCGCTGGGCCCGTCGCCCGGGAACGGGGCGTAGATCGGCAGTCGGGCCACCTCGGCCATCCCGGCCGCGCGAGCCTCGGCCGTGCCCAGGGAGAACAGGTCGCTGGCCGAGTCCCGGACCAGCGCCACCGCCCCGGGTCCGTCGCCGCCCGGAGCGTCGATCGGTGCCACGCCCGGGTAGCCCCGCACGACCGCGACCGGCACCTCGTCGAGCTTGCCCTTGACGAGATCCGCGGCGGCGGCGAGCTCGTCCACCACGGCCGTGACCGTGAGCTGCAGCTCGTTGCCGTACGGGTCGACCTGGCCGCGGTGGTCTTGCAGCGGGGCGAGGCCGGCCGCCCCGAGCGCGACATCGGTGAGGCCGAGTCGCCACGGCCGGCCCATGGTGTCGGAGATGACCACCGCCACCGTCCGTCCGTACCGTTCCGCCAACCCGGCCCGGATCGCCCGGGCCGACGCGTCGGGGTCCTTGGGCAGCAACACCAACCGGTTGCGGTCCACATTGGAGGCATCGATGCCAGCCGCCGCCATCACGAAGCCGTGATGCGTGGCGACGATGCGCGTTGCGCCCCGCTGGGCCACGACGCGCGCGGTCTCCGCCTGCACCGCCGCCGCCCGAGCCGCCTCCCGCTCCGGGCCGTCCGCCGGTACCTCGACCAACCGACCCTCGGCCTTCGACACGATCTTGCTGGTGACGACGAGAACGTCACCGTCGCGCAGCCAGGGCGCCGCCTCCCCGATGATCGCCACGAGGTCGTCGCCGGGCTGGATCCGCCCGATGCCCGTCACCGGCAGGATCTGCAGCGACCCGCTCACCATCTGCCCCGTCCCTGGCTCAGACACCGGCCACATCCAGGGCCGCTCGCACGATCGCCGCAGTGGCCTGCTCGTCGGTCATCCACAGGGGAACAGCGCGCACCGTGACACCGTCCACAGTGGTGGACGCGTCCACCTCGTCCACCAGCCACCCGTCGAGCACTCCCCCACGGCCGCGGGCGCCGTAGAGCCCGCCGACCCCGGCCGCGCTGCACTCGACCCCGAGCGCCGCCAGGCACTTGTCCGCCATGCCCCGCACCGGGGCTCCTCCGATGATCGGCGAGACACCGACGACGGGGGCCCGGTTCGACACGAGCGCGTCGCGCAGTCCGGTCACGGCCAGGATCGGCGCGATGCTCACCACCGGATTGCTCGGGGCGAGCAGGACCACGTCGGCGGCGGCCAGCGCGTCCAGCACTCCCGGGGCCGGCACGGCCGTCTCCGCCCCCACGAAGACGAACCGGCGCGCCGGCAGCTCGCCGCGGTAGCGCACCCACCACTCCTGGAAGTGCAGCGCCTCCTCCCCGGCACCGTCCCGGTCGACCACGACGTGCGTCTCCACGCGGTCGTCCGTCGCCGGCAGCAACACCAGGCCGGGTTGCCAGCGCGCACACAGCGCCTCCGTCACGGCCGACAGCGGGTACCCGGCGCCCAGCATCCGCGTCCGCACCAGGTGGGTCGCCACATCCCGGTCCCCGAGGCCGAACCAGGTGGGCTCCGCGCCGTACGCGGCGAGCTCCTCCTTGACCGTCCAGGTCTCGCCGGCCCGTCCCCAGCCCCGCTCGGGATCGGCCCCGCCCCCCAGCG
>JADGGF010000449.1 GCA_019690055.1 Micromonosporaceae bacterium | reverse complement strand
GGGTACTCCACCCGGCAGATGTCCATCGCAAGTGGACAGCGCGGGTGGTAGTGACAGCCGGACGGCCGGTTGATCGCACTGGGTACCTCCCCCAGGGGGGCCGCCTCCGTACGGCGCTGCCTCGGGTCCGGCTTCGGCGCGGCGGCGAACAGCGCCCGGGTGTACGGGTGCTGCGGCGAGGACTCCAGCGCCTGTTTCGTGCCCACCTCGACGATGCGGCCGAGGTACATCACCGCGATGTGGTCGGCGATGTAGGAGACGACCGCGAGATCGTGGCTGATGAACATGAGCGTGAGGCCGAGCTCGCTCTTGAGGTCGGCCAGGAGGTTCATCACCTGGGCGCGGACGCTGACGTCGAGCGAGGCGGTCGGCTCGTCCGCGACGAGGAAGGTCGGTTCGGTCGCCAGCGCGCGGGCGATGCCGACCCGCTGCAACTGTCCGCCGCTGACCTCGTGCGGATACCGATGCAGAAAGTCGGCGTTGAGGCCCACGCGCTCCAGCAACTCGGCCGCCCGGGCCCGCCGGGACTGCGCGTCGCCGATCCCGTGGACCCGCAACGGCTCGGCGATGATGTCCACCAGCCGGTAGCGCCGGTTCACCGAGGAGTACGGATTCTGAAAAATCATCTGCATCCGCCGCCGTTCGCGGCGGAGCTCCTCGCCAGCGAGCGCGGTGATGTCCTTGCCGTCAAAGTGGACAGACCCCGACGTGGGCTCGATCAACCGCAGCAGGGTGCGGCCCATCGTCGACTTGCCCGAGCCGCTCTCCCCGATCACGGCGAGCGTCTGGCGGGGCATGATGTCGACGGTCACGCCGTCCACCGCGTACACCACGCTGCGCTGGCCGCGTAGGCGGTTCAGCAGGCCGCCTCCGACGGGGAAGTGCGTGCGCAGATCCCGCACCGAGACGAGCGGCGCGACTGGCTCAGGAGCGGAGGTGGTCATGCTCAGTCCTTCCGGGCGGGCTCGGCCCCGCCGACCAGGTGGCACGCCGCGACCGCTGTGCCGTCGGTCGCCGTCGGTCGCAGCTCGGGTGGCACGGTGTCGCAGATCGATCCGAGGTGGCGGTCGCAGCGGGCGGCGAACGTGCAGCCGGCGATCGGCTGGTCGAGCCGGGGCACCGCCCCCCGCATGGCGTACAGGCGCCCCCCGGTGTGCGGGAAGTGCGGGACCGCCTTGAGCAGCTGCTGGGTGTACGGATGCTGGGGCCGCTCGAACAGGTCGTACACGTTGGCCACCTCGACGACCTCGCCGGCGTACATCACCACGACCTTGTCGCACATCTCGGCCACCACCGACAGGTCGTGGGTGACCAGGACCATCGCGAGGTTCCGCTCCCGGCGCAGGCTGCGCAGCAGCTCCAGCACCTGCGCCTCGATGGTGACGTCCAGGCTGGTCGTCGCCTCGTCGGCCAGCAGCACCCTGAGATCCTTGCTGGCGCAGGCGACAGCGATCATGATGCGCTGCAGCTGGCCCTGGCTGAACTGGAACGGGTAGGACTTGAGCTTGCCCCGCCCGTCGATCCCGACGCCGGCCAGCAACCGGATGATCTCGTCGTCGTACTCGCTGCGGCTCAGATCCGGGCGGTGCAGGGCGAGCACCCGGCGGAACTGGCTGCCGATTGTCCACGATGGATTGAACGAGTTGATCGGGTCCTGGAAGATCATCGACATCTGGCCGCCGCGGATCCGGCGCGCCTGCTCGGCCGACAGCGACCGCAGGTCAACCCCGTCCAGCACGATCTCGTCGGCCTTGACCTCGGTTTCCGTGCCGAGACGGAGGCCGAGAATCGCCTTGAGGGCGGTGCTCTTGCCGGAGCCGCTCTCGCCCACCAGACCAACAACCTCGCCGCGGCCGACCGACAGCGCGAACCGCTTGACGGCCGGCACCGGCCGCCCCCGGGACCGGTAGGTGACGGTCAATCCGTTGACCCGCAGCACCTCGTCCTGCGAGGGCGCGGTGGTCGCGCCGCCGGCCGGGCGTCCGTTGACCTGCTGGCTCATCGGGTGCTCGCCCTCATGCTCGCCGTCACCTTCCCGTCCGCCTCCTCCTGACCGCCGTTCCCGGCCGCCTGACCGCCGTCGCCGGCCTCCCGCTTGCCGTCGCCGGCGTCGGTCGTCTTCGCCCGGGGATCCAGCTCGTCGCGCAACTGGTCGCCCAGCAGGTTGAAGACCAGCACGAACAAGGCGATCGCCACCGACGGGAACACGACCAACCACCAGGCGCCGAGCAGCAGGTACTGGCGCGCGTCGGCCAGCATGGTTCCCCAGCTCGCGCCGGGCGGCTGCACCCCGAGCCCGAGGAACGAGACGGCCGACTCGACGGTGACGGCCATCGCCAGGCCGAACGCGGCTTGGACGACCTGCGGCGCGGCGATGTTGGGCAGCAGGTTGCGGAACAGGATGTCGCGCCCGCGCCCACCGATGGACCGCACCGCGAGGATGTAGTCCTCCCGCATCTCGGCCATCGTGCTGGCCCGGGCGATCCGCGCGAACACCGGCACGAGCACGATGCCGATCGCGGCGGCGACCAGGGCCTCCGGACCGATCGGAATGGGGCCCACGTGCAGGTCGTGCTGACCGATCACGCCGGTGATCACCGGGACCAGGACGAGCAGAGGGAACGACAGAATTACGTCCATGAATCGCATGATCACGCTGTCGCGGAACCGGCCCGCCGCCATCCCGGCGAGCATGCCGAGCAGAGTGCCGATCACCATGGCCACCCCGACGGCGACGAACCCGACCAGGATCGAGATACGTGATCCGTGCAGGAAGCGCGAGAAGATGTCCCGGCCCACCGAGTCCGTGCCCATCCAGTGCTCCGCGCTCGGCGGGGCCAGCGCATCGTCGCCGAGTTCCGCCATGCCGTACGGCGCGAAGAACGGGCCGATGAGGGCGAGCAGGATGAAGAACACCGCGCCGATGAGGCTGAACAGCGACAGCTTTCGACGGGTCAGGCGCCGCAGCAGGTCGGCCATCCTCACTCCTTCCCCGAGCGGTAACCGACCCGGATGCGCGGATTGATCAAGCCGTACAGCAGATCGACGAGGATATTGATGAAGACGAACACCGCCGCAACGAACATCATCACGCCGATCGTGACCGGGTAGTCCCGGATCGTGAAGGACTCCACGAGCAACCGGCCCAGGCCCGGGATGCCGAACACGGTCTCAACGACGACCGAGCCGCCGAGCAGGAACCCGGTCTGTACACCAAGGACGGTCACCACCGGCAGCAGCGCGTTGCGCAGCGTGTCCTTCCAGATGACGACCCGCTCGCGGACGCCCATGGCGCGGGCAGCGGAGATGTAGTCCTGGCCCAGCACCTCCAGCATGCTTGAGCGGGTGAGCCGCGCGACCAGGCCGATCTGTGGGGCCGCGAGGGCCAGCGCGGGCAGCACGGTGTTCGCCAGGCTCTCCAGGGGATCTTCGGAGAACGGGACGAATCCCTGGTACGGCAGGATTCCCGGGAACCACCAGCCGAAGATCAGCACCAGGAAGAGCGCGACCACGAAGTTCGGCACCGAGATGCCGGCCAGCGAGCCGACCCGGATCACCTGGTCGGTGAGGCGGTTGGGGCGCAGAGCCGACAGCACACCGAGCGGAATGCCCAGCCCGACGATGAGCACCAGGGCGCCCAGCGCCAGTTGAGCCGTGACGGGCATCCGTTCGGCCATCACGCTGAGCACCGGCGAGCGGTCGCTGTAGGACACGCCGAAGTCGCCGCGTGCCACGTCGGTAACCCACGCCCAGTACTGCACCCAGACAGGCTCGTCGAGGTGCATCTCCGCGCGGGCCCGGGCGTAGGCCTCGGGCGGGGCTTCGAGGCCTACCGAGAGCAGCGCGGGATCCCCGGGCGCGAGCCGCAGCAGCGTGAACGCCACGATCGAGATCATGATCAGCACGGGGATCGAGGACAGCAGGCGCGACCCGAGCATCCTCACCATGGCCCACCCCACCGACCGCTCGTCGAGGTTGTCTGTGCCTCGTGCACGTTGGCTAGCCCCAGAGAGTCATTCCGCTATGGGAAACGTCGTTTCAGCTTGACCGAAGTATGGGAG
>JADGGF010000448.1 GCA_019690055.1 Micromonosporaceae bacterium | reverse complement strand
TCGCCGGTCTCCGCGGCCACGGCGGCCGAGGCGCGGGCCGCGCTCTCGGCGGCGGATGCGGCGGCAGCGTGCGCGTCGGCGGCCGCCTCGTCGCCGGTCCCCTCCGCCGCCTCAACCTGTTCCGCGGTCGGCGGCGTGCCGAGCGTGAGCCCGCCGAACGTGGCCGCGATGCCCTCCAACGCCTTGGTCAGCTCTGCGGGCACGATCCAGATCTTGTTCGACGCGCCGGCGGCGATCTGGGGCAGCGCCTGCAGGTACTGGTAGGCCATCACCTTCGAGTCCGGATTGGCGGCGTGAATCGCGCCGAAGACCGTCTGGATGGCCTTGGCCTGGCCCTCAGCCTGCAGGATGCGGGCCTGCCGCTCACCGTCGGCCCGCAGCACGGCGGCCTGCTTCTCACCCTCGGCGGTGAGGATCTGCGCCTGCTTGTGGCCCTCGGCGTTGAGGATCGCCGCGCGCCGATCCCGCTCGGCCCGCATCTGCTTCTCCATCGAGTCGCGGATGCTCGGCGGTGGCTCGATCGCCTTGATCTCGACCCGGGTGACCTTGATGCCCCAGCGACCGGTGGTCTCGTCGAGCACCCCGGAGAGATGCCGGTTGATCTCCTCGCGGCTGGTGAGCGTCTTCTCCAAGTCGAGCGAGCCGATCACGTTCCGCAGCGTGGTGACGGTGAGCTGCTCGATGGCCTGGAGGAAGTTCGCGATCTCGTACGTGGCGCGGACCGGCTCGACCACCTTGAAGTAAAGGACACTGTCGATGGACACGACCAGGTTGTCGGAGGTGATCACCGGCTGGGGCGGGAAGCTCACGACCTGCTCCCGCATGTCCACCTTGCTGCGCACCGAGTCGATGAACGGGACGAGCACGTTGAGCCCGGGCTTGAGGGTGCGGTGGTACCGGCCCAACCGCTCGACCACGTCCATGCGCTGCTGCGGGACGACTCGGACGGCGCGGGCCAGCGTCACGACCACGACGAGCGCGACGGCCGCGACCAGCGCCCCGATGAAGATCTCAAGACCGCCCACGGACGTCACTCCTTCCACACGAGCGCGGTCGCGCCCCGAATCTGGATCACTCGAACAACCTCACCCACGGCGAACGTCTGGGTCGCATCGTACGGCCGGGCCGACCACAGTTCGCCTCCGATCTTGACCATGCCGCGGTCCTCGGCGACCTCCTCGATCACCGTGGCCTCGGTGCCCTCGATCGCCTCGACACCCATCGGCTTGACCTCGGACGTGCGGTGCAGCCGGCGCTTGATCGAGGGCCGGACCGCGACCAGCCCGAGCACCGACACCGCCGCGAACACGACGATCTGGAACGGCACCGGCGCCCCCAGCGCGCCCGAGAGCGCCGCCGCGAACGCGCCGCCGCCGAACATGATCAGCACGAAGTCGAGCGTGAACACCTCGGCCACGGCGAGCACCACGCCGACGATCAACCAGATGAGCGCAAGCACAGCTTCGATCCTGTCATCTCACGTCCACACACCGCGATCCATGGGACACGCCATGATCCACATGGGCCCGCCACGATCCATATAAATTGCCCTTACCGGACAAGTCGTCACCCGGCGACCCCAGGCGGCCCCGGCGATAGGGTGCGCCCCATGCTCACCACGCGCACCCGGGACACGGTCGATGAGATCGTCGCCCGGACCCAAGTCGCCAGTCGGGCTCCGTCGCTGGTCGCCGCCGTGGTCCGCGGCGGCGCGATCGCGCACCTCAGCAGCGCCGGTACCAACCCTACGCCATCCCCCGACCATCAGTATCGATTGGGCTCGATCACAAAGACGCTGACCGCCGCGGTCGTGCTCGGGCTGCGCGACGACGGGCGGCTGGACCTGGACGACCCGGTGACGGCGCATTTGCCGACCGTGGACCTGCCGGGCGTACGGCTGCGCCACCTGCTCGGCCACGCCTCCGGCCTGCAGCGGGAGCCCGAGGGCGCGTGGTGGGAGCGCAATCCCGGCGTCAGCCTCGACGAGCTGCTCGCCCGCGTGACGCCCGCGAAGTTGGCCTTCGGGCCGTACCAGCGCTACCACTACTCGAACCTCGCGTACGGTCTGCTCGGCGCGGTGATCGAGCGGGTGACCGGGACCCCGTGGTGGGACACCCTGGCCGCGCGCGTCCTGACCCCCCTGGGCATGACGCGCACCACCTACCACCCGACCGAGCCGTACGCCCGCGGATATGTGATCCACCCCTGGGACGGCACGCTGCGGGAAGAGCCTCGCGAGGACGCGCGGGCGATGGCCCCGGCCGGCCAGCTATGGTCCATAGTGGACGATATGGCCCGGTTCATCGCGGCGCTGACCGGGCACCACCCCGCGGTGCTGAGCCCGGCCACGGTCGACGAGATGGCCCGGCCGGTGGTGCTCGCCGACCCCGAGTCGTGGACCCAGGGGTACGGCCTCGGGCTGCAGCTGTGGCGCTCCGGCGAGCGTGTCTACCTCGGACATACCGGATCGATGCCCGGCTACCTCGCCGTCGTCATCGTCCACCGTCGGTCGGCCACCGGCGTCGTCGCCTTCGCCAACACCTACACCCTGCCCGGCACCGGGATCGGCCGCACCGGGATGGCGATCCTGGACGCCGTGCTGGACGGCGAGCCGGCACCCGCCCCGCGCGCCTGGCAACCCGCCGCCGAGCCGGCGCCGGCCGATGTTCAACCGCTGCTCGGAGTCTGGTGGTGGATGGGCCGGCAGCACACCGCCCGCTGGGAGCCCGACGGGACCCTCGTCATCGCCGCGCCAGCCGACGAGTGGCGGTTCACCCGCGAGGGCCCGGACCGGTGGCGCGGCCTCACCGGCGAGCAGGCAGGCGAGATCCTCACCGTGCTGCGCGATCCGGACGGCGCGGTCGCCGGCCTGGACATCGCCACGTTCATCTTCCGCCGCGACCCGATGGCCGACTGACCCACCAGGCCCACTGTTGATGTCCGGCCCACTGTTGATGTCAGGCCCGCTGTTGATGTTAGGAAGGACGCCTTGTTGACGCCTAGTGCCTAGGAGGGAGTCCTTCCTGACATCAACCCCAGCCACCCCGTACTCTGTCGGACATGTCCTCGGCACGCACGGTAACGAGCGGGGCGCGGCGTTCGGCCCGCCTTGTCGCGTGGGCGCGCGCCTGGCGGGCGGGCACAGTGTCGTACGACGACGTCACCGATGCCACCGAGGACGGCGAGGAGCACCTGGTCGCCGACGCTCCGGGCACCTGGACCGACGTCCCGCTGCGGGAGGCGATGCGACTGCTGTCCCGGGTGCATCCGGATCAGATCCGGCTGGTCCTGCCGGCCCCGGGTGATCCGTTCGGGCTGCCCGGCCCCGGGCCGTTCGCGGCGAACGCGCTCGACGTGGGCGAGGGCGTGATCGCCGGGCGGCTCGGCCTGGTGCCCCGGGTCCGGCAGCACACGTCCGGGTCGGGCGACACCTTCCAGACCGTCGTGTGGCAGGCGTACGAACTCCCGAACGAACCGGGGCCGATCCTCACCGGCGCCGCCGAGGCGGAGGCCGACCTGACGGCCGCGCTGGCCGAGGCGACCGCCACGCTGACCAAGCTCGATGTCGCCGTCTGGCGCCCCGAACTGGCCGGTGCGCTGTCGGCGCTGCGTCGGCCCGACAACGGGACTGATCTACCGCCCGGATTCTCCCCCCGGGCCCGCCGTCTCTACGCCCGAGCCTCCGTGCTGGACCGGGTGCTGGCGCTCGCGGCCGAGGTGGCGCCCGGCGGTGCGGTCAACGGCTGGGAGGCCCGGCAGCGGGACGAGGCGCTGCGCCCCCTCACCATCGCCTGCCGCCGAGCCCTCGTCGCCGCCTGCAACTCTCCGCTCGACCTGTGATCCCCGCTCGACCTGGTGATCCCTTTCTCGACCTGACCCACCGCGCAAACTGACCTATCTCGACCCGGTGATCCACCGATCGTCCGCCACGGCGGACTGATCCACTGTGGACATACAGGCGACGGGTCGATGGGCGTGCACTGCGGACCAGGAGTCGATAGCATCCGACCGCCGCGTAGGGTGGCCAGCGCGCCCAGGAGGACTGCATGCACGACCGAGATCTAG
>JADGGF010000447.1 GCA_019690055.1 Micromonosporaceae bacterium | reverse complement strand
GCCACGCCGCGCCGACCCGAGGCCCAGCGCGCATTACTCTGGAGGCCATGCCCGAGCTCACCGGTGTCCACACCGCTCTGCTGGATTTCGACGACACGCTGGTTATCGGCCCGGTGACGTGGGGGATCGAGCAGTTTCTCCCTGAGGTCATGGCGCGTCACGGTCTGAACCCCGACCGGGCCCGCCTGGACGCCGCCCTGCTCGCCGCGCTCGAGATGTCGGCCGCCCAGTACGACGACGACCAGGTACTGGCCCACTTCCTGGCCGGCATGGACTGGCCCGAGGAGCTGTGGGCCGACCTCGCGGTCGGCATGCAGGGAAAGTTCTCCTTCGCGCTGTTCGAGGACACGCTGCCGTTCCTGCAACACCTGCGCAAGCAGGGCGTGCGTGCGTTCGTCGTCTCCAACAACGACCGCAGTCCCGAGTTGGCGGCGCAGCTGGGCATTGACGAGTACCTGTCCGGCTTCATCACCCCGGCCATGCAGGAGTCATTGCGCCCCAAGCCCCACCCCAGCATGTTCGACGCCGTGCGGGCGCAATTGCCCGATCTCGACCCGGCGACCACCGTCCTCATCGGCGACGACCCGTGGTCGGACGGCGCCTTCGCCGCCGCGTGCGGCCTGCCCTGTCTGCTCGTGGACCGGGGTCGGCGCTTCCGGACGCTGACGCTGCCCGGCCGTGTCACGTTCGTCGATTCCCTCGCCGCCCTGCACTAGCCGGCCCACGGCCGCATCACTCGACGGCCGATCCACCGGCCATCGTCCACAGGCCATCGCCCCGATTGGGACAGCGGGGTCAGGTCTGACCGAGCACCTGTTCGGTCAGGTGCCGGGCGCCGACCACCGCGGCCCGGACCACGTGCCCGGGCGTGTAGAGGTCCTTGTCGTGCCACAGCGGAACCGGGTCGTGGTCCTGGCTGGCCAGCAGGAAGCGATGGCCGCGCTTGGCCGCGGCGCGGGTACGTCGGTCGGGCCGCGTGCCGTACAGCAGGATCTGCAGCGCGTACGCGGTCTCTTCGGCCGTGCCTGACCACCGTCCCCACGAACCGTCGCGCCGCTGGTTGGCCAGCACCCAGGCCACCGCGCGGCCGACCGCCTCAGCCCGCCGGGCGTCGGTTCGGTCGTCGCCGGCCGGGCCGGCGTCGCGCAGCGCGGCCACGACGCACGCGGTGGCGTAGAACGGCGACGCGTGCCACTTGTCCGACCAGAACCCGTCGCGGTTCTGGGTGTCGCACAACCAGTCCGCCGTCCGCCGGATCGCCGAGACCCGCCAGGCGGTACGCCGGGCCCCGCCGGTCGCGAGCGCGGTGAGCACGTGCGCGTTCGTTGTCGGCGACGCGGTGCGCTCCCCCGGCCAGGTGCAGAAGTGGGAGCCGGTGTCGTACGCCCGCAGCAGGCCGTCCCGGGTTCCCACGCCGAGGTGGTGCAGGGCCGTGAGGGTGGCCGACGTGGTGTCGGCGTCGGGAGGCAGGCCCACGCCTCCGGCGACGCCCCGCGAACCCAGGGCCGCCGCCATCCGCGCGGCCAGCGCCCGCGGCGGTCGGACCGCCGGCCCGGCCGCGGAGCCGGCACCGATGAGCCCGGCCAACGCCAGGCTGTTGACCACCCAGGCCCGCTCGAAGTTGATGATCGGGATGACGCTCGGCACGGGCCCCCGGTGGGCCGTGATGACGGTACGCAGGTACCGGGTCGCCGCGCCGGACCGGTCGGCCGGCGTCGGGCCGAGCCAGGCGACGGTGGCGGCGGGCGAGGCGCCGACCGGGCCGAGAGCGAACGAGCGTCCTCCGCGCAACCCGGCCGCCGTCTCACCGGCGACCTCCAGGCTGTGCAGCATCTTCATCGGGGCCGGCGTCGGCCCGGACAGCGCCGCCAAGACGGCCCGCAGCGCCCGGCTGGTCAGCCCGCGCGGCAGGGGCAGCCGGACGGTGGTGCGCCACGCGTCCAGTCCGGCCACGTCGCTGCGGCGCAGTTCATCCAAGCGGGCCCGCAGCTGCGCGACCAGGAACGGCACGATCACTTCGACCGCCGGTGTGTCGGGCAGGTCGGCGGCCCGCAACGCTTCGAGCAGGCGCCGGGTGGCGGTCAGACCGGCCCCGGCGGCCTGCGCGCACCGCGCCCGCAGGGCCCCCGGCAGTCGCGGCGGCGGCGCCAGGACCGTGCCCAGCAGCGCCTCGGTCGCGCTGAGCGTCGGTACGAGCG
This sequence comes from Micromonosporaceae bacterium, assembly GCA_019690055.1. GTDB lineage: Bacteria > Actinomycetota > Actinomycetes > Mycobacteriales > Micromonosporaceae > DATBGZ01. The sequence goes on along the minus strand of JADGGF010000447.1, from coordinate 1,871 downwards.
CGTACGCATCGGGGCCACCCCAGGCTCCGTCCCGCCGCTGGGCCACGAGCAGGTGCTCGATCCGCGCGCGGTGGCCCGGCAGCCACGGGGCGGTCGCCACCAGCCGCGCCGTCTCATAGATGGATGGAGAGATCGAACCCATTTGACCGAACGTGACGGCGGTGAGCAGGTCGGCGGCGTCGGTGTGGCAGGAACAGTGTTCCCGCGATGATGGCGGATCATCCGCCCGTCGGCTCGATCTCATCCGATCCGCCATCGGAGTCGACCGTGTGGTCATCCTGCCTCCCCCGAACGCACCCCGGCGAGGACAGTCCATTGTCGACACTGCGACCGGACGGGCTCGGGGTGGCCGACCTTATGGACGGTCGCTGGTAACGACCGCACCTTTCTTTCAGCATGACACGGGCTGGGCCCAGCACCGGACGACCGACCGATAGACGGGACGGCCGTGTCGCGGCAGCGTGAACTAACAGAGTGGACATAATCACCCGAGGTGTGCACGGAGTGTGGTGTAGTCGTACCCCCTGTGCTTCCACCAACGACCCCCATCGGCTACGCTCCATGCCGCTAACGGTTGAGGCAGTCGGCCGGGCGCCGTAGCGTGCCACGTGACTTCATAGCGCAGGCGTTGGCCAGGGACGTGGGTCGGCCATGTTAGGACGAGTGAGATGAAATCCCGCAACACCCGGGTGCGCTCAAAGGTCGTCGCACTGCTCGTGTCCTTGACGGCCCTGTGGGCATTTGCCGGGTACGTGACCTTCCGCGAGGGCCTCAACATCCTCTGGGTCACGGTGACGGCCAACAACATCGGCATCCCCCTGGATGAAGTCACGGCCGCCCTCGACGAGGAACGCAAGCTCTCCGTCGCCTACGCCAGCGGCGACGACGCCGCGGGGGCGCAACTGCCCGCGGCCCGCCAGGCCACCGACGACACCATCGCGCAGCTGAAGCGGATGGCGTCCGGCCGGCTGGTCGACTGGGCCGCGTCCGATGATCTCAAGCAGCGGCTGGCGGACTTCTACGACGAGCTCGAGTCGCTGCCCGACCTGCGGGAGTCCATCGACAGCCACAGTCTGCGCGGTCTGCCGGTCGTTCAGCGGTTCGTGACCATCGTCGACTCGGCCTTCCTGGTCAACCGGTCGTTGGCGAGCTGGGACGACAAGGGACTGGCTCAGACCACCAACGCGCTGGTGAACATCGTCTATGCGCGGGAGCTGATGTCCCGGGAGGACGCGATCATCTCGGGAGCCATCGCCGCCGGTGAGCTGTCGGCGGCCGAGCGGTCGACCTTCAGTCAGATCGTCGGAACCCGGCGCTTCCTGCACAACTCGGCCACCGCCGGGCTGACCGGCGACTTGCGCGACCGGCTGGAGGAGATCCACGCCAGCCCGACCTACCGGCAGTTCGAGACCGCCGAGAACGCGATCATGGCGGCGGGCACGGGCATCGGCGTCGACGTCGCCACTTGGCGCAGCGCGGCCGACGAGATGTCCACGTCCCTGCGCGAGTTCGAGCACGCGGCCGTCGAGGAGACAATCCAGCAGGCGACGCCGGTGATCATCGGCACGGTCGCTCGGCTCGTCCTGCTCGGTGTGCTCGGTCTGGCGGCGGTCATCGCGTCGATCATCATCTCGATCACCACGGCCCGGAACCTGGTCCGTCAGCTCGAGCGGCTGCGCAACGCCGCGCGCGACCTGGCCTCCTACCGGCTGCCCCGGGTGGTGGAACGGCTCCAGGCCGGCGAGCAGGTGGACGTCAAGCAGGAGGCGCCACCGCTGGAGTTCGGTAACGACGAGATCGGCCAGGTCGGCCAGGCGTTCAACCAGGTGCAGGAGACGGCGATCCGGGTCGCCGTCGAGCAGGCCGAGTTG
>JADGGF010000446.1 GCA_019690055.1 Micromonosporaceae bacterium | reverse complement strand
GGCCAGGGGCGGGCGGGGTTGGCGGCTTTGGCCGCGGCCGATGTCCCGGGGTTGCCCGACGAGCAGATCCGGTCGGAGGTGCTGGATCTGCTGACCTGCCTGAACCAGCTCACGAGGGCCTTGCTGGATCGGATCGCCGCGTTCGACCGGCGGAATCTGTCCCATGGCGATGCCCAGCGGGCGTCGTCGACGTGGCTGGTGGACTTCGGGCGCATGTCGAAGGGCGCCGCCCTGCGGTGGTTGAGCGTTGCCAGATGTCTGGCCAAGCTGCCCGCCCTGGCCGCCGGGGCGCGCGCGGGCACAGTGTCGATGGAGCAGTTGGTCAAGGTCGCCGAGTTGGCGCGACACATCGGCATCGATCAGGTTCGTGACTACGACGAGATCCTCGCCGAGCTCTGTTCGGCGGCGGGGCCCGTCGAGGTGGGTCGGGCGTGTGACCGGATTTTGGCCTTGGTCGATCCTGACGGGGCCGAGCCCGACCCCGAGGAGGATTTCCACCGTCGCGAGATCACCTTCGCGCAGCTGGGATCGATGCTCTACATCCGCGGCCGGCTCGACCCTGTATGACTGGACCTCGGACGACACCGCCGACCCGGCGTCGCCCGGCCCGCACGAGCCGGCATCATGCAGCACCGCTCGCCAGAGCGGTGGGGACTGTCCCGACGTGTCCTCGCTGGATGCAGGGAGTCCGACGTCCGCCGGTACGCATCAGTCGAGATCGGACGGCACTAGCGACGCGAGCGGTGGCGGTTGCCTCGACGTGTCCTCAGTGGACACATCAGCGGACGACTTCGCCGAACCGAGAGCCACCGGTCGGCTTGAGCCGGCCTCAGTCGGGTGCCCACATACGACCGACACCTGTCAGTGCGACGGTGATGCGCTGACCCGGGCCGGCGTGCCGCCGCTCCCGGAGCGGCCGTGGTTGACCTGGGTGGGCGAGGTCCCGCCCGAGCTGGCCCGGCGGTTGGCCTGCGACGGGACGATCTGACGGTTGGTACTGGATCCGCGCACCGGGTTGCCTCTTCATGTGGGACGAAAAGTACGGATCGTGCCGTGGTGGATGCGGAAGGCGATCCGCGCTCGGGACCGCACCTGTCGCTGGCCGGGCTGTGACGTCCCATCCGAGTGGACGGACGCGCACCACCTGATCCCCTGGTGGCGGGGCGGTCCCACGACCGCGGAGCAGGTCGTGAGCCTGTGCCGGTACCGCCACATGCGCGTGCACGAAGGTCAATGGACTCTGCGGATGGACTACACCACCGGTGAGGTGTGGGTGTGGCGGCCCGACGGGAGCCCGTACGAGCTCGGCCCGTCCCGGCCGTGGATCAGTCCGTCCCGCCAGGGCCCCCGATCGACCGCGCCACCGAGCCGGAGAACCCGGCCAGGTCCGTGGCCGCGGTGACACCGGTGAGGAGCAGGAAGGCCGGGCTCGGGTCCGGCCGCGCCACCAGTCCTACCGTGCCGAACCCGGCCATGAGCAGGCCGGCGCGGAACAGCGCCCCCGCGCCGGAGGCCTTGGGCATGGAGTCGACAGGTCCCGCAGGGGTTTCATCGGCGGACGCGCGGTCAGGCGCCGTCGATGTGGAGGGCCCAGGCGAGGCAGACGAACGAGGCGACCGCCGTGAGCGTGCGGATGATGTTGAACTGGACCCACCGCTTTTCGAACGGTTTGCGGGCCGCGGTCGGGTCGGCCGGATCGGCGGCGGCCAGGGCGGCGTTGAGCGGCACGTTGACCAGGAACGTCACGCCCAGCGAGAGCCCATAGAGGACCAGCCCGGCGATGATCCAGCCGACCGAGCCGCGTCCGGGCGCGCCGACCGGGTAGCCGCGCACGGTGAAGAACAGCGCCAGCAGCGTGAAGATCGCCCCGCCGAGGAAGCAGAAGACGAACCACGGGTTGATGATCTCGACGTTGATGCGCCGCATGACCTCCACGAACGTGGCGTCGGAGGTCCGGGCCAGTCCGCGCATCACCGACAGCGCAAAGGCGGCGAAGATCCCCGCAATCATGCCCACCGTCAGCGTGGCGAGCAGGAGAGTCACCGTGGCCCAGGTCGTCATCAATGCCTCGCTTCCTCGGTCGGTCCGGCCCGGTCAGATAGTAGGGCGCGGACCACCTCAGGCGGACCAGTGTCGATGTCAAACCATCTCGTCGTTCGGCCGACCGGGTTACCGCGGCTGGCGGGGGAGCGGGCCGTCAGCGGTTCGAGTCGAGCACCTGGACGACGGACGAGGCGAGCCGGAGCATTCCGACGCTGGTGGGGTGGAAGGGCGCCGGGTCGTTCAGGCCCTGGATGTCGGGGCCGAGGGCGCGAGACACCGGAGCGCACAGCGGGGTCAGCACTGGCCGGGCCACCGAGAAGCCGTACTTCTCGGCTCCGGCGACCAGCACCTCGTTGAGCTGGCGGTTGCGGTCGGCGAGCAGCTCGAGGTCGGCCGGGCTCAGGCCGACCGCCTCGGGCGGACCCTGTGTGTCCTCGCACGAGGCGTCGGGGGCGAACACGTCGTACGAGGTCATGATGATCACCTGCGGCGCCCCGGGCAGGTCGTTGAGGTCGCGCAGCAGGTCGCCGTACGCCCGGTCGAAGGCGGCGAGCCGGTAGTTGAACTCGCCCTCCGTGAGCCGGTCGCCGCAGTCGGCCACGCCGTAGCAGTAGAGCAGCTGGTCGCTCCAACCGAGGTCGTTCGGGCCGATCGCCACGACCACGAACTTCAGCCCCGACATCTGCAGCAGGCGCCCGACCTGCGGCGGGACCTCGGTTGCGCCGATGATCTGGGGATTGCGCAGACCGGTCACGGTGCTCGCCCCGGAGCACGCGAGGTTGGCCACCGGAACGGCCGCGAGCGCGCCGATCTCGGCGGCCAGGGAGTCGATGCTGCGGCGACACACGATGTCCTCCTCGGTCGCGTCCGGCACGAGCTCGCCGCCCTGCCGGGCCGCCCGGGAGTCGCCGATCACGGCGCCGAGGTAGCCGCTGACCACGGGGCCGACCGGGGCCGGGGGGACGTAGTACGCGCCCACGAGGTCGGTCAGCGAACGTACCTTGGTCAGGCCGTTGGTGGTGCCGTGGTAGGCGAGCGCGCCGCAGGTCGCCCACGAGCCCATCGCCGCGATGATCGCGACCACGGCCATGGCCCGCACCTGGGTCCGGCTGCGTTCCCACAGTTCCTGGACGGTCAGGGGTTCCCGCTGCGCTCGGCCGGCCCCGCCCCGAGCGCCGGCGCGGCTCTCCCGCCGCATCGTGATCAACATGCGTAGGCAGCCGACCAGCGCCACGAGACCGATAGTGATCGTCAGAAGGATCACCGCGGCCCAGGCGTACCACCGGACGAAGGCGGCCGTGAGCTGGTTCTGTGCGGTCTGGACCGGGTTGCCGTCGGGCTGGGTGAAGGCCGCTTCGGCGGCGGCGTTGCGCTGGAATGGTCCGAGAGTGATCCGGGGGCGCAGCGGCCCGACGATCCGCAGCGGACGGACGTCGAGCTCGGTGTTGCCGATCTGGACGAGCTGGGCCGGGCCGGACCAGGACAGGGACGGCGTGCGGCCGCCGACGGAGATCTCCTGTCCCGCGATGGTGGTGCGTTGATCGGGCGTGAGCGCGATCGTCGCGGGAATGCCGAACAGGACGACGAGCAGGACGACAACCAGGCTCGGCCCCGAGGTGAGCTCGCGGACGAACAGCCCACCGCCTCCGCTACCCAGACGTGGCCGGGGCTCGAGCGCCCCGCGCAGCCCTCTGCGCGTCGTCGAGGAGGGCAGCCGTCTGCGCGTCTTCGGGGAGAGCAGCCACCGGCGTACGTTCGCGGAGATTCGGTCGCGCAGTCGCCTCCGCGACGCGGCCGGCCGACCCGGCGTTGTAACGGTGAGGACTGGCTCCGTTGACCCCACGCCGCCCCCAGGTCCTCGGTGCAATTCCCCGCAAGAGGCATCAAACCTAGCACCATTGGGGCCGGATCTGATACCAAGATCATCAAGCTCGGGGCGGGGTCCGGCGGGTCGGTGAATGACGACTGTGAGCCGGCGGGTCCGTGGGGTGTGTGGGCCGTTGGGTACGTGGCGTGCGTGGGGCGACGGGGCGGTGTACTCG
>JADGGF010000445.1 GCA_019690055.1 Micromonosporaceae bacterium | reverse complement strand
CCCGGCGACCGGCAGCGCTCGCCGTACGAAGCCAGGAGGCGCTGACATGCGGAACGCGCTGCGAGGACTGACCACGCGCGGTCGCTCCTTCCTCGCGGCGGCGTTGGCGGCCGGCGTCTGCGCCCTCGCGCTCGGCGAGCGGGACCTGCTACGGGTGGCGATCCTGCTGGCCGCCCTGCCGCTGGCCGCCGCCATCTACGTCGGCCAGGCCCGCTACCGCCTGTCCTGCACCCGCTCGATCGAGCCGGCGCGGGTCCCGGTCGGCATTCCGGCCCGGGTGATGCTGCGCCTGTCGAACCTGTCCCGCCTCCCGACCGGCACGCTGCTGCTGGAGGACCGACTTCCATACGCGCTGGGCAACCGGCCCCGGCTCGTGCTCGAGCGCCTCACCGGTCAGCGGGTGACCACGGTCGCCTACACGGTGCGGGCCGAGGTCCGGGGCAAGTACGAGATCGGGCCGCTGATCGTCCGGATGACTGACCCCTTTGGACTGTGTGAGGTCACCCGCTCATTCACCTCGGTGAGCCATCTGACCGTCGTGCCCCAGGTGGTCGCCCTGCCGAACGTACGTCTCGCCGGCGAGCTTCTCGGCAGCGGCGACAGCCGCGCCCGCTCGGTGGCCGTGCACGGTGACGACGACGTCGCGACGCGCGAGTACCGGCACGGCGACGACCTGCGTCGCGTGCACTGGCGCTCGACGGCCCGGATGGGCGAGCTGATGGTGCGCCGCGAGGAGCAGCCCTGGGAGAGCCAGGCCACCGTGCTGCTGGACACGCGCCGGGCCGGGCACCGGGGCGAGGGACCCACGGCGAGCTTCGAGTGGGCCGTGACCGCGGCGGCCAGCATCGCCGTCCACTTGCGACACAACGGATACCGCATCCGGCTCGTGACCGGCAGCGGGATCGACATCGACTCGACCGAGCGGGACGGCGACGGCGTCCTCCTCGACGCCCTGGCCGACGTCCGGCTCTCGGTCCACGACACGGCGCCCGCGCTGGTGGAGCGGGTCCGCCGCCGGTCCGACGGCGGCCTGATCATCGCCGTGCTCGGCGCGCTGTCCGTCGCGGAGGCGGAGAGCCTGCTGGCCCTGCGCGCCGCCGGCAGCCGGTGCGTGGCGCTCCTCGTCGATTCGGCGACGTGGCTCGCCCTCGGCGAAGCCGAGCAGGCCCAGGCCGCCGCCAACTACGAGGCCGCGATGCTGACCTTGCTGCGCGGGGGTTGGCGGGTCGTGCGGGTCACGCACGGCGCCCGGCTCGACGCCATCTGGCCGATGGTCGCCAGCCGGGGCTCACCGGGGTTCGCCGTGCGGGCGGCGCTGGCCGAGACCGTGGCCCCGGGCCAGGGGGGCCGATGACACCGGTGGTCTCCCCTGCGACGCAATTTCGGCCTCGGGCCGCGTGGATCTGGACTGAGGAGCGAGCGAGGAACGAGCGAGCGACGAGGGAAGACCACGCACCCAAAGGCCCGAGGCCCGTGCGAGCGGAGCGAGCACCAGGAATCACGAGCGTGGGGTGAAGGAAGCGCTGATGGGACACCGACACGGGATGTCACTGGTGGCCGCGATCGCCACCCTGCTCGCGGCCATGCCGCTGGCCAGCATCTTCAGGTCCTGGACCTGGCTGCTCTACGGCGTGATCGTCATCGTCGTCGTCAGCGGATCGGCCACGCTGGCCCGCGTGCTGCGCGCCGCGCCTGGCCTGCAGGTCCTGGCCATGATGGCCGCGCTGCTGCTGATCCTCACCTGGATGTTCCCCAGCGGTGGTGAGATCGCCCGCCTCATCCCCACTCTCGACACGTTCCAGCACTTCAACAACCTGTTGGCCCTGGCCGGTCAGCAGGTGCGAACCTCCGCCGTCCCCGTGCCGGACCTGGAAGGACTGCTGCTGCTCGCCACGGTCGGGATCGGACTCGTGGCGGTACTCATCGATCTCGCCGCGGTCGGGATCCGGCGTCCGGCGCTAGCCGGGCTGCCCATGCTCGCCATCTACTCCGTGCCGGTCGCGGTGCTGCCGGACGGCGTCTCGTTCCTGTCCTTCGCGGCCACCGCCGCGGGTTTCCTGTGGCTGCTGGTCAGCGACAACGTGGACCGGGTGCGCCGGTTCGGCCGCCGGTTCTCCAGCGACGGCCGCGACATCGAGATCTGGGAGCCGTCACCGTTGGCGGCGGCCGGGCGACGCCTCGGCGTGATCGCGATCGCGCTGGCCGTCCTCGTGCCGTTCGCCGTGCCGACCATGAACTCCACGATCCTGTCCACGTTCGGCCCACCGGGCGGGCCCGGCCCGGGCGGGCCAGCGGGCGAGGGCCTCGTCACCAGCGTCGACATGACGGCGCTCCTGTCGGACAACCTCACCCTCGACGAGACCGTGGAGATGGTGATCGTCCGCACCGACGACCCCCAGCCGTACTACCTGCGTCTCGGTACGGCCGAACGGCTCGACGAGTCGGGGTTCCACAGCGAGCTCCCGAGCGCCGGGCGGTCGATCGACCGGCCGGTGCCGAGTCGGCCGAACGCCGCGTCGGTGGCCGGCACCTTCACCGCGCAGATCGAGGTGGTCGGCCTCAGCCTCCCACTCGCCCCCTTCTACACCCAGCTGGAGTCGGTGTCCGGTCTGGACGGTGCCTGGCTGTTCGACATGGACACCGAGCAGCTCTTCTCGGGCCAGCGCAACATCAACGGCAGCAAGTACACCGTCAGGTACTCGCGTCTGGATTACTCGCCGGAGGAGTTGCGGGGCGCTCCACCGATCGCCTCCTCCGACGTCGGGGCCCGCGCCCTCAGCCAGGCACCGGCCAACGACTACGTCGCCGAGCTGGTCACCCGGCTGACCGCCGGGCTCGACACCCAGTACGACCAGGTGCGCGCGCTCTACGACTACTTCAACCCCGACAACGGCTTCCGCTACTCGCTGTCCACAGTAGAGGGAGACAGCGGAAGCCCCATTGTGGACTTCCTGGAGAACAAGCGCGGGTTCTGCGTGCAGTACGCGGCCGCGCTCGCCTGGCTGGTACGCGCGGCCGGCTACCCGGCCCGGGTGGCGTTCGGCTTCACCCGGGGCACCGGCCGCGACGGGGTCTACTCCCTGACCAACCGCAACCTCCACGCCTGGACCGAGGTCTACTTCCCGTCGTTCGGCTGGGTGCCCTTCGATGCCACCCCGGGCGCATCGGTACCGGGGTCCACCCGGACGGCGTGGGCCCCCGACATCGAGAGAAACTCCAACAACCCGGTGCTGCCGAACACCCCGGCGACCCCGGCACCGCGGCCCGACCAGGACCCCGATGAGGAGGAGATCCTGCCCGGTACCGGTGCAACCGACGACGGACCGGCGATCGAGGCGTGGCACGTCGCCGTCGGGGTGGGTGTCCTCGCCCTGCTCGCCCTGCTGCTCGCACCGAGCCTGCAGCGACGGGCCCTGCGGCGGCGCCGACGCTCCCGGAACGCGCCGCTGATCGCGCTGGACCCGGCGCCCCCCGGCCAGGAGGATCTGGTCACCGACCCGGCGGCGATGACGCAGGCCCAGCGCGACGCACACAACGCGTGGGCGGAGCTGCTCGACACGATGATCGACTACGGCGTGCTCGTGAACCCGGCCGAGACGCCCCGGGCAACGGCGAGCCGGCTCGTCACGACGCCGGAGTTCAGCTCATCCGGCCACGCGTCGTCGGCCCTGCTGGCCCACGCCGAGGAACGGGCTCGCTACGCCCCCGCTCCGGTGCGGGTCACGAACCTGGACGAGGCGGTCCGGGAGGCCCGACGGGCGTTCGCTGAGAACGCCACCCGCCTCCAACAGCTCTCGGCCGCGCTGTTCCCCCGCTCGGTCCTGATGCGCTGGCGACTCGCCTGGTACGAGTTCGTGGCGACCACGTCGCGGCGGGTCGGGCAGGTCCGCGACATCGTGCTGCTCGTCCCGCTCCGTCGGCGACGCTGACGGCACACCGCCAGACGGCCGATCGCCTCCGGTCCGCGGCCCGCTCAGCGGGCGGTCGGCCGGAGGCGTCGTCTTTTCGGGGAGGTCGGCGTCGGTCGTGGCGGTCGGCGGCAGCCGATGGGCATTCCGCCGGTGGGCCGGGTGTGGCGGCCCCGCCGCGCCACGGAA
>JADGGF010000444.1 GCA_019690055.1 Micromonosporaceae bacterium | reverse complement strand
GGGCGACGTCGGCCGGGCCGGACGGGGGCTCGGTCGAGTTACTTGCAGATCCCGCTCCGGCAAGCTGCGCGGAGTTGCTCGCAGATTCCGCTCCGGCAAGCTGCGCGGAATGTGCCCGGGGCCGGGGCGCGGCCGCGCGGGCCGGGGGCGCCGGCCGTACGGGCACGTCGAAGAGGGCATCCACTGTGGACTCGGTCGGCGTCGCCGGGTCGCGCAGGCGGATGACGCCGTACTCGCCGTCGTAGCCGGGCCGACGGTGCACCTGACCCGCCCGCAGCCGGGCGATCGCCTCGCCCAGATCGGCGCCGCCGACCCGGGCGATGTCCTCGACGTCGACGTTCAGCAGGATGTCCAGCTCACTACCGAGCTTGGCCGCGAGCGTGGCGATGCGCCCTTCGACCGACTTGCTCTTGGCCCCGACACCCTGCAGCTCACCGATGATCTCGTGGAGCTGGATGAGATGGGTCGCCGGCGGGCGGCCCTCGGGTCGGTACCCGGCCGGGCGGTCGGCGAGCTCCTCGACCCGGTGCAGCACGCCCACGGTGAGCGGCTTGCCGCACTCGGGGCACCGCCCGCCGGCAGCCCGGGTCCGCGCCGGCTCCCAGCAGACGCCGCAGGCCCGGTGCCCGTCGGCGTGGTACTTGCCCTCCTCGGGGAAGAACTCGATCGTGTCGTACAGACCGTCACCGGTCTCGATCGCCCGCTTGACCGCGTAGTAGTCCAGGTCGCAGGCCAGGCGGGTCGCCTCGCGGGCCAGGGCCTGGGGCGAGTGGGCGTCGGAGTTCGAGACCAACTGGTAACTGTCCAGACTGGACACCCGCCAGTTCATCTGCGGGTCCGAGCTCAGGCCGGTCTCCACCGCCCGGATGTGCCCCGCGAGGTCCGCGTAACAGTCGGCGATCGCGTCGAACCCCGACTTCGACCCCAGCGCGGAGAACCACGGCGTCCAGATGTGCGCCGGCACGAGGAACGCGTCCGGGCTCGACTCCAGCGTCACCTCGAGCAGATCCCGCGAGTCGAGCCCGATGATCGGCCGGCCGTCGGACCCCAGGTTGCCCCCGAGACCGTCGATGCCGTCACCACCGTGCCCGAGGCGGGCGGTGAAGCGGGCCGCCGCCGCGAAGTCAGGCAGATAGATCAGGTGGTGGACTTTGCGGGTCCGCTCGTCGCGCTTGTAGATCGTGGCGATCTCGACCGAGAGCATGAACCGCACCGGCGCGTGCAGGTTCGACGGCAGGCGCCGGGCCACCTCGGCCTCGCGGTCGGGGTGCAGGCGGAACAGCCCGGGCTCGGCCGGCACGAGGTGTTCCCGCAGGTGCGCGAACCAGGCCGGGTGGGTGACGTCACCGGTACCCAGCAGCGTGATGCCCTTGCGCTGCGCCCACCAGGCGAGGTTGGGCAGCTCGAGGTCCCGGCTGCAGGCCCGCGAGTAACGGGAATGGATGTGAAGATCCGCCACCCAGGGCTGCGACGGGACACGCACGGAGGGCATCTTGCCGTATCCCCGGGCCAAACCGGCGTACCCGCGACGCCGCGTCGCAAGATCCACAGGGCGTCGGTCGGGGTGACGCCGGGTCGGCGGCCGACCCCGACCGGTCGGCGCGGCTACGGGGTGCGCAGCTCGACGAGCGTGACGTCGGGCGGAGCACCGACCCGCACCGGCGGCCCCCAGAAACCCGCACCATTCGTGACATACACCGGCATACCGTCCACCTCGCCGAGGCCGCTCACTAACGGCTGCCCGGAGGCGCGGACCAGCAGGTTGAACGGCACCATCTGCCCGCCGTGGGTGTGCCCGGACAGCTGCAGGTCCACGCCGTGCCGGGCGGCGTCGTGGGCCTGGATCGGCTGGTGGGCGAGCAGCACCACGACCTTGTCCCGGTCCCGGCCGCGCAGTGCCGCCTCGAAGTCCGGCCCGTCGCCGTACGACTGCCCGGCCACGTCGTTGACCCCGGCCAGGTCGATGCCCTCGGGCAACGCCACCCGCTCGTTGCGCAGCGGGCGCATGCCGAGCCGGGTCACCTCCTCGACCCACGGTTCGTACCCGGAGAAGTACTCGTGGTTGCCGGTCACGAAGAACGTGCCGTGTCGGCTGCGCAGGTCCGCGAGCGGCGCCGCCGCCGGGCCGAGCTGCTCCACCGACCCGTCGACCAGGTCCCCGACGATAGCCACCAGGTCGGCGTCCAGGTCGTTGACGAGGTCGACGATGCGCCGGGTCCGGCCGGCGCCGTTGAGCGGACCCAGGTGAATGTCACTGACCAGCGCGATGCGCAGGCCGTCGGCGCTGCCGGGCAGCCGGGCCAGCGGGATCTGGATGCGCTTGACCTGTGGCAGGCCGAGGGCGGTGCCGACGCCCGTGCCGACGAGCCCGACGGCCGCCACCCCCGCGGTCAGGGCGACCGCCCGACCCAGGAACAGCCGCCGGCTCAGGTACGTCCCGCTCTCCCGCTTCCCGCCCACGGGCGTCCCGCTCGCCGGTGCCCCGCTCCCGGCGATCACGCGCTCGCGCTCGGCCTGAGCGTCACCGGCCGCGGACGGGCCGCTCGTCGAGGTAGGGGGCGGCGCCGCCGACCCCGGCGCGGCGGCGGGTGGGCCGGCCGCGTCCGTGCGCGTCGGGGTGCCCACCGCGACCGCCCGCTGACGGCTCTGCTGCGTTCGACGCAACACCAGCTTCGCCACCTGAGCCGGGATCTCGAGCACGGCGAGCCCGACGAGCAGGTAGAACAGCAACGCCAGCCAGACGTACCCGACCCAGGCCAGCGGGGTGGCGACCGCGTGCGGCAGGACGTTCTCGCCGATGAACGCCCCGATCGTCAGGACCAGCAGCCCGGCGAGCACCCAGAGACCGATTCGGCGCCAGCGCTCCGATGCCGTGGTGTCGCGGACCAGGCGCCGCCACAGGTAGTAGTGAACCGCCCCGACCACGGCCACCACGACGGCGAGAAAGACCAGGAAGAACGGCACTGAGCCACGGTACTCACGCGCACTGAGCCACCCCTGAGGGACAGCGCTCGTCCACGCTGGCGTGGGGATGGTCACCGCGTGCGCAGGGCCGCTCGGAGCTCAGCGGTGAACCCGGCGAAGTCGTCCCGGAGCCGGTCCGAGGTGGCGACGAGCACGCTCCACCCGCAACTCGCCAGGGCCGACAACCGGCGCCGCTCCGCGTGAATCTGCGCGGCCGACCCGACGTGCCAGACGCCGTCGTACTCGACCGCGACTTTCCGCTCCGGCCAGGCCAGGTCGACCCGGGCCACGAACCGACCATCGGCGTCGTAAATCTCGTACTGGACCGCGGGCGGACGCAGCCCGGCCAGCGCGAGCCGGACCCGCAGGCGTGACTCGGCCGGCGACTCCGATCGGGCATCCACAAGGGACAGTGCCCGCTCGAACCGCCGGACGCCGCGCGTCGCCGCGGCCCGGTGACGCGCCAACCAGTCGGACAGCTCGGCGGTGGTCACGCGACCGAGCGCGAGCAGGCGATCGATCCAGACGACCGCCTCGACCGGGTCGAGCCAGCTCACGAGGTCCCAGCACGTACGCGCGGGGGACGTGACCGGGAGACGTTCGACCACCACGCGGTCGGCGGTGCCGAGTACACCGTGGTGGACGGCGACACCGCCCTGCCGGCAGCGCGGGGCCAGGGGCGGAACCAGCAACTCGACCGGGTCGTCGGCGGTGCCGAGCATCACCCCGTGCAGCCTCGCCGCCGACCGGCCCGCGACGGCCGCCCCGGGTGGAGCGAGGAACGCCAACGCCGCGGCGCACCGAAGCTGGTGCGTCACGGTGAGGGAGGCGTCGGCGTAGATGCCCCGGAACACGCGTTGCCAAGCCCGCGACCGGAGGTGGTCCGGGGTGACCAGACCGGCCCCGATTGCGTACCGGGCCGAGAAGACCTTTCCTCGCAACGACGTTGGCACCACCACGGGTGGTCAGCCTGCTCACCCCGCTTCGTCTCGTCGAGGCCTATTGGTGAATCTGTGGACAACCCGGCCGCCTGTGGACAACCGCCCGGGCGGTCCGGATGACAAAACCGCAGGTCAGGCGGCTCGCCGCCACCCACCGGCACCAGCCAGTGCCCCCAAGGTGTGTCCCTGCCC
>JADGGF010000443.1 GCA_019690055.1 Micromonosporaceae bacterium | reverse complement strand
GGTTGCCGGCGCGGCTGGACCGGGCCGAGTCCAGCCGAGCCCGGTTGCGGCGCGAGCGTCTGGCGCAGGAGAGGCGGCTGACCGAGGCGGCTACCGAGTTGTCCACTGTGGACATCGCCGAGGCGGTGCTCGACGACAACCAGACCGCGGTTCTGTTGCGGTTGCTGGACCTCGCGCTCGCTGCCCGTACGCCCGGGGCGCCCCGGGCGGTGGCCGCGGCGGCCCACGGCGTACGTCTGGTGCTCATTCCCGCCGCCGGCTACACCACGGTCACCAGCAAGCGGGGCACGCTCCATATTGACGGATTTCGGCTGCAGATCGAGCCGGCCGGCCACACCTCCGCCGTCACCGGGGCGCCACGATGAGCCGGTTCGCCAAGGGAATCTCCGACCACGAGCTGGGCGACTACCAGCGGGCCGTCCGCACGGTGCTCCGGTACGCCCTGATCACGTCGACCTGGCCGGACACCAAGGCGTTGCCGCGCATCCGCCGCTACAGCGCGACCCTGCGTCAGGACCTGGCCGACGCCTTCGGCTACCGGCTCGAACTGCACGGCGCGACCGCCCGGCTGGTGCGGGCCAAGGACACCATCGATCCCACCCAGCCGGCCCGCGCCCGGTCGCGTACGCAGGCCGGCCCGGGCCGGCCGTTCGACCGGCGCCGGTACGCCTACCTCATGCTCTGCCTCGCGGTGCTGGGCCGGGCCGGCATCCAGATCACGCTCAGCGAACTCGCCGACGCGGTGGCGGCCGACGCCAACCGGGTGCCCGGGTTGGGGCTCGACCCCGACGTCAGCCACGACCGCCGGGCCTTTGTCGACGCGGTCGGCTGGCTGGAGGAGCGCGGGGCGCTGACCCTGGCCGACGGCTCGGCCACCGCCTGGGCCAGCGGGGTGGGCGAGGCGCTCTACGACGTGGCCCGGGACGTGCTGTTCGCGCTCTACCGGCCGACCCGGATGGTCCAGGCGGTGCCCTCGGTGCGGTCGCTGCTGCACCAGGCGGTCGCGCGCAGCGGCAACGAGGAGCGCCGGCTGGCCGCCCAGGCCGCCCGGCGGGCGGTGGTGGAGCAGCCGGTCGTCTACTTCCGCGACGTGCCCGAGGGCGTGGCCAACCACCTGCGTGGCCCCGCGCTGGCCGAGGATCTGCGGCGGCTGACCGGCCTGCGGGTGGAGCGGCGGGCCGAGGGCGTGCTGCTCGTCGACACGGCGAACTTCTCGATCGAGCGGTTCCCCGGCACCGGAGCGGTGGCCCAGGCGGCCGTGCTGCTCGCGGTCGAGATGGCCGACCGGATCATCGACCCGGACGCCCGCCGGGTGCGCCGGGTCGACGCGGTCAGCCCGGCCGTCGCCCAGGACGAGCTCATCGCGCTGGTCGACGCCGGCCTGCCGCAGGCCAGCCGGCTCTCGCTGCCCGGCCTCGACCCGTCGGCTGGCGAGGACGACGCGCCCGAGGAGGTCGGCGAGTCCGTTCCCGGGGAGCGGACGCCGACGGCCACGCCGGAGAGCCAGGCGGGGGCCGACGGCCAGGCCGGGGCGGAAGGCCAGGCCAAAGTCGGGGGTGAGGCCATGACCGAGCACGAGCCGGACGCGCCCCGGTCCGCGCCAATGTCCACTGAGGATGGTCGGTTGCCGTTCATTTCCGACTCGTTCCTGCGGACCGCGGTGGCCGGCATCCTCGACCGGCACGGCTCGGCGTTCGGCGAGGGCTGGCACGCCGACCCGGAGCGGCTGCGGACCGAGGCGGTGGCGTTGCTGGCCCGGTTCGGGTGCGTGCGCCCCGTGCCGGGCGGGGTGCTGGTCCTTCCGCTGGTCGGCCGGTACCGCAACACCGTCGCGACCACCCGGGAGCCGACCCGGCGGGTCGGGCAGCAGGGGGAGTTGTTCTGATGTCGGTGACGAGGTTTCGGCCCAGCCGGGCCGGCATCATCAACCTGTGGGACTATCGGGACGAGGAGTTCGTCTTCGTCAACGGCTGGCTGGTGCTGCGCGGGCCGAACGGGTCGGGCAAGACCAAGGCGCTGGAGGTGCTGTTCCCGTTCGTCCTCGATGGACGGATCGAGCCGCGGCGGCTCAATCCGTTCGCCAGCGAAGAGCGCACCATGAAGTCCAATGTGCTCTATCGCGGCCAGGACCTGAACTACGCCTATGTGTGGATGGAGTTCCATCGGCTCGCGGCCGAGGGCGGTGAGGAGGAGTTCGTCACGATCGGCATCGGGCTGCGCGCCCATCGGCACCAGGACCGGGTGCAGCGCTGGCACTTCGTGACCGACGGTCGGGTGGGGGCCGACTTCTCGCTGCTGGACGCCGACGACCGGCCGCTCAACCGCCGCGAGCTCGCCGCCGAACTGGGCGAGGAGCACGTGTACGACGGGCTGGAGCAGTACCGCCGGGCGGTGGACGCGCGGCTGTTCGGCCTCGGGCCGCAGCGCTACGAGCAGTTCCTCGATCTGGTGCTGACCCTGCGCAAACCGCAGCTCGCCAAGGATCTCAACCCGGTGGAGCTGTCGCGCACCCTGCAGCGCGGCCTGCGCCCGCTCGACGAGTCGTTGATCGCCCAGGCCGCGGGCTCGTTCGACCACATGGAGGCGGTGGCCAAGACCCTGGAAGGCCTGGTCGCCGCCGAGCAGGCGACGATGAGCTTCCTGTCGGTCTACACGACCTACCTGCGGACCCACGCGCGGGCCGCGGCCGACGCGGTCAACGCCCGCCGGGCGGAGGTGACGCGGGCGCGGCAGGCGCTGGCCGAGGCCGAGCGGGCGCGGGAGCGGGCCCAGGCCGAGTACCGCGCGGCGCAGGAGGAGCTGCGGGCGGCCGAGGGCGAGCCGGGCCGGCTGCGGGCCCGGCTGGAGAGCCTCAAGTCGTCGGCCGCCTACCGCTCCCACCAGGCGCTGGAAGACCTGCGGCGGCACGTGGCCGACCTGGCCGCGATCGCCACGCGCGCCCAGGCGGCCGCGGCCCAGGAAGCCACCACAGTGAACAGATACGAGGCCGAGCAGGCAGCGGCCGCCCGGCGGGCCGAGGAGGCTGAGCAGGCGGAGCTGCGCACCCGCAGCCGGCTGGCCGAGGAGGCGGAGGCGGCCGGCATCGCGTGGCCGGCCGAGGACGCCGCGCCCGACGGCCTGGCCGAGCGGATCGGGGCCCGGGCCCAGGCGCGGCGCGACGACGTGCGCGCGGTGCGGGAGAAGGCCGAGCGACTGGCTCAGGCCGAGCGGGAGCACGCCCGGGCCGCGCGCGAGGTGGAACGGGCGCGGGAGGCCGTGGCGGCGGCCGAGGAGGCGCTGCTCGCCGCCCAGGCGCGGCTCGACCAGGCCCGCGACGCCCTGCGGGACGCGGTCCGCCGGTGGGGCCAGTCCCACGCCGACGTCCTCGCCGAGATGGACGCCGTCCCGGCGGTGGCCGCGCTCGAGGCGGCGGTCGACGACCTCGGCGCGGCCGACGGGCGCAGCCTGGCCGAGGTGTACGGGGAGCAGACCGCGGCCGGCCTGCGCCGGCTCGACCAGGAAGTCGCCGACCGTACGGCCCAGCGGTCCATCGTGGACGGTCGGCGCGCCGCCGTGGCCCAGGAGCGCGAGCTCATCGCGGCCGCGCGCGACGACGCGCCACCCCGCCTGCCGGCGCGCCCCGCCGATCGCACCGACCGGCCGGGCGCGCCCCTGTGGCGCCTGGTCGATTTCGCGCCATCGGTAACGCCGGACGAGGCGGCGGCGATCGAGGCGGCCCTGGAGGCGGCCGGGCTGCTCGACGCCTGGGTCCACCCCGACCCGGCGCTGACCGCCGAGGCGGTCGCGGCCCGCGAGCGCGACGGGTATCTGGTCGCGCTGGAGCCCGCGCGCCGGCCGTCCGGGCGGACGCTGGCCGACCTGCTGGTGGTCGAGGAGCCGGGTCGGGCCGAGGATCACGAATCCGAGGCCTGCCACGCGGCCGGGGCCGTGCCGCCCGCCGTGGTGACCGCCGTGCTGGCGTCGATCGCGGTCGAGGACAGCCTGCCCACCGGCCAGCCCGGCGCGGCCGGCAAAGCCGGCGGGGGCGAAGCCGGCGGGGCCGGCGGTGGGTGGCCGGTGGTGAGCGTCCAGGGCCAGTACGCCCTGGGCATTGTGCTGGGCG
>JADGGF010000017.1 GCA_019690055.1 Micromonosporaceae bacterium | reverse complement strand
ACCCCACCCCGACCGTCAGGAGTGCCTCATGACCAGCGCCCTCGCGACATCGTCACCCGCCGTGTCCCCACCCGCCGCGACCCGGGCGCGCCGGGCCCGGCCCGTGGCCGCCGTGGCCCAGTTCGTCGGGCGCAGCCTCACCCACAGCGTCCGCGACGCGGAGGCGCTGCTCATGGCCGTCCTGCTGCCGACCATGATCATGCTGCTGTTCGTCACGGTCTTCGGCGGAGCCATCCAGATCCCCGGAATCGACTATGTTGACTACATCGTGCCCGGGGTGATCGTTCTCTGCGCCGGCTTCGGCTCGTCGAGTGTCGCCGTCTACGTCGCCACCGACATCCAGAACGGCATCATCGACCGCTTTCGCACCATGCCGGTGCCGGCCTACGGGGTCGTGGTCGGCCACGTCGTCGCCAGCGTGCTGCGCAATCTGATCGCCACCGCTTTCGTGATCGGCGTCGGGGTTCTGCTGGGGTTCCGGCCCGCGGCCAGCCCGTGGCAGTGGTTGGCGGCCATCGGGCTGTTGCTGGTGTTCATCGTGACCATCACCTGGCTCTTCGCCGCCATCGGCCTCGCCTCGGGCAGCCCAGCCGCAGCCAGCGGCTACGGCTTCGTGCTGCTGTTCCTGCCGTACGTATCCAGCGGCTTCGTGCCCATCCAAACGCTGCCGTCGTGGCTCGCCCCCTTCGCGGAGCACCAGCCCATCACCCTGGTCATCGAGGCGACCCGCGCCCTGCTGGCCGGGCACGCTCCGGGCTCCGGCGCCTACGGTGCTCTCGCCTGGTGCGGCGGGGTGGTCGCCGTCGCGGTCGCGTGGTCAGCCTGGACGTTCCGGCGCCGGGCCGCCCGCCGATGATCGGGCCGACCACCGGCGTTGGGCAGGCCATGGTCGGACGAGATGACCGCCGGGCCGCTGGATAAGGTCCCAGGATGCCAACCTTCCGGTCACCCCAGGTGATCCTCTTCAGCGAGGACCTTCCCCGGGCGGTCGCCTTCTACACCCGGCTCGGTTTCGTCGAGACCTTCCGCGTGCCCACCGACGGCGAGCCGATCCACGTCGATCTCGCCCTCGATGGATACAAGATCGGCATCGCCTCGGTCGCCTCCTCCCGCGCCGACCACGGCCTGGACCCCATCCCCCAGGGTCAGCGCGCGGCGGTGATTCTCTGGACCGACGACACCGCCGGCGCCTACGAGGAACTCGTCGCGTCCGGAGCGCCCGCCCTGGCTCCTCCCCATGAGTGGCTCGGACGGCTGCTGATCGCGTGGACCGCCGACCCCGACGGCAATCCCATCCAGATCGTGCAATCCCTTAATGGCTCGCGCTGACGCCCGGCTACCTGCACCGACAGTCGACCCGGCCGGCCCGGATTCCGGCGTATCCCGACGAAGCCCACCCGTTCACCGACAAATGAGACCAACGCCCAGTCGCGTAGCCGACACTGATCGCCCTGCCCCCATGGCGGTGACGGTGATCGGGCACACTACCGCAATGCGGCCCTGGGCTCGTCGACCGCGTCCGCTGGTTCTCGCGGTCGTCCTGGCCGTCGTCGTCGCCGGGTGCACCGACGAACGCGCGACGTGGCAGGAACCGCCCCCGATCGTGGACATCACGCCGACGCCGACGCCAACCGCGACGCCGTTCGACGGGTGGTCCGACCCAGCCCGGGTCGGCAGGCCGTACAAGGGGAAGACCCCCGGCCTGCTCACGTTCCGCGGCAACCCGACGCGGACGTTCTACGGTACGGGGCCGGCGGTGCGGTCCGACCCGACCGTACTCTGGGTGTTTCCCGAGGACGGCTACATGTGCGGCACCACCAGCGTCAAGGCGGGCGAACTGCAGACGTGGTGCGGCAACGGCTGGACCGGGCAGCCGGGCGTCATCGAGCGCGACGGTCGCACGTGGATCATCACCGGCGGGTACGACCACCACATCCACTTCATCGACGCCGCCACGGGTGAGCGGATCATCCCCGACTTCGTCACCGGCGACCTCGTGAAGGGCTCGCTCGCTCTCGATCCGGACGGCTACCCGCTGGTGTACAGCGGCTCGCGCGACGGCTACTTCCGGATCATCTCGTACGACGGCGACCGGCCCGAGGAGCTGTGGCGGCTCGACGGCAACTCGGTGCGGCCGAAGTACGGCGACGACGACTGGGACAGCTCCGGCCTCGTCATCGACGACTATCTGTTCCAGAACAGCGAGAACGGCAACTTCCACATCATCAAGCTCAACCGCGGGTACGACGCCAACGGCAAGGTCACCGTGGCACCCGAACTGCTGCACCACATTCCGAGCTGGGACGAGGAGCTGCAGCGGGTCGACTGGGACTACTCCATCGAGAACTCGGTCGCCATCTACGGCAACGTCGCTTACTTCGCCAACTCGTCCGGGCTGGTGCAGGGCTGGGACCTGTCGGGCCTCAAGAACGGCGAGCCACCCACCCGGGTGTTCCGGTTCTGGGCCGGCGACGACATCGACGCCACGATCGTCATCGACGAGGAGGGCATGCTCTACGTCGGGGCGGAATGGGAGCAGCACAACGCCCGCTCCCGCGAGGTCGGGCAGATGTTCAAGCTCGACCCCTCCAAGCCCGACGACCCGATCGTCTGGCGGGCCTTCGACCAGGTCGCCGACACAGCCGGCATCTTCGGTACGCCCGCGCTCTACAAGGACATCGTCATCTTCCCCACCGATTCCGGCGATGTGATCGGCTTCGATCGGATGACCGGCGAGGAGCGCTGGCGGTTCCACATCTCGCGGGCGTGGAGCTCGCCGGTGGTCGTCGACGACGTGCTCTACATCGGCGACTGCACGGGGCACTTCTACGCGTACGACGTCGCCAACACCCGGGCCCAGCCGACGCAGCTGTGGAGCATGAAGGTCGGCGGCTGCATCGAGTCCACGCCGGCCATGTGGCGGGGCGTACTGTACTTCGCCGACCGATGGGGCAAGCTCTACGCCGTCGGCGGCCAGCCGGTCTAGAAACGATCCGGCGACCGGGCGGATGTGTCGGCTCAGGTGGCCGAGCCCAGACTCACCACCGCACCTGTTGCGCTTGTCGGATGACGATGTGCTTGTCGGTGATCCGGCCGTCTGAGCGGTACCAGGATCCATCGGGCGGCCCCGATCGCGCGCCTTCGGGGCCATTGCGTGGCGGGCTGGCCGCCGGCGGGTCGTACCGCCCCAGCCATTGCAGCGCGCCATCGCTGGCGTCGCGCAGGCCGACATGGACGACCGGTTCGGACGGGTCGTGCGTGACCAGCCAACGCTCGCTGGCCGCGATCGGCGCCCCTTCGGGCGAACGGACACCGTTTCGTGGGTTCGGCCGGGGTCGCCGCCAGCGCCGTCCACCCGCGCGGTCCAGCGCGATCGTCGCCGTCCCCAACCCCACGAAGGCGGTCTCGGGGGACAGCGCCACACCGGTGATCTGGATCGGCTGGCCGTCCCGGTTGTCCCCCTGGGAGTCCACCCGCTCGTCGTCGGCCGCGTTGACCGTGAACCGGATATCGCCGTTCGTGGTGTCGATGAGCCACAACCGGCGCGTATCCGCAACGAGGACCGCGTCACCCCACGCCCACAGGTTGACCAACCCGGTGGGCAGGGTCACCGTCCACACGCGCACGCCGTCGAGGCTGACCGCGAACACCTCGGACGAGTTCGCGCCGATCAGCCGCCCCCAAATCGAACCGGCCGCGGATGATCTGCATGAGCTGGGCGGGCAGCGGCGCCTCGGTGATCAGGTGCTTGCCCGTGGCGGCGAAGGCGACGATCGCACCGAGGCGAAGACGTCGCTCGCGGGGCTGGCCTCGCGCCCCTCGATCACCTCGGGCGCTATGTAGCAGGGCGTCCCCACCAGCGTCTGGTCCGCGGTCATCTTCGTCGCCTGGGGATCGAGCGCGATGCCGAAGTCGATGATGTGCGGTCCGGAGTCATCGAGAATGATGTTGCTCGGGGCGAGGTCGCGGTGGACAAGCCCGGCCTTGTGGATCGAGGCGAGCCCCTCGGCGAGCCCGGCCGTGAGCGTCAGGACGGCTCCCGGCGCGAGTGGACCGGAGGCTTCGACCAGAGCCGACAGGCTCGGTCCGTCGATGTATGTCGTCGCGTACCAGGGCGCGATCGCCGTCGGGTCGGCCTCGACCAGGGATGCGGTATAGAGCGGGCTGATCTTCGCCGCCGCCGCGATCTCCCGCTCAAAACGTCGCCGGAACACCGGGTTCTCCGCCAGGTCCGCCCGGATGACCTTGATGGCGACCCGCCGGCCGGTCGGCGACTCGCCCAGGTAGACCCGGCCCATCCCGCCACGCCCGAGCACGCCGAGAAGCCGGAACGGCCCCACCGAAGTCGGGTCATTTGCGGTCAGCGGTGTCATTCCCAGCCTCACGTCTGCCCGTCGAACGCCGTGCGGATGCTACCGACTCGAGGTGAGATCATGTGGCTGCGGTCAATGTTGTGATTGAACAGAGACCAGCGACACTGACCCGCGCGGCACCACTATGGACCATGGCTCCATGGTCAAGCGCGACCAGGGCAAGGGAGGTTATGTGCAGATTCCTCGATTCTGGGAGGTGGCCGAAGGCTCGGGGACAGGTCCGCGGGGTGAGCCCCGGTTTCGCCGGGTCTGGGGCTGGTCGATGTCGTCCGTGGCCGAGGCCCGCGCCGTGGCCGCCGCGCGCCTGCGCGACGCCCTGACCATGTTCCGCTCCGGTGACCGCCCGGGTCGCTACTACCCGCGGACGCCGTTGCGGGAACCCATCCTCGACGAGGTCATCCTCGACGACGCCCAGGCCATCGTCGTGACACGCAACCGGTACGGCGCCGAGATCCTCAACACCGACCGCCTGCTGATCGCCGATATCGATCTCATTGAGCCGGTGCAGCCCGAGGGCTTGCTGCGGCGCCTGCTCGGGCGGCGCCCGGCGGGGCCAACGGTCGATCCGGCCCGGATGGACGAGCGCGTCACCATGCTGGCGACGTGGGCCGCGGCCCACCCGGACCTGGGGGTGAGGGTGTACCGCACCGCCTCCGGGCTGCGGGTTTTCGTCACCGGCCTCGCCGAGCCGACATCACCGGCGGGCGATCACATCCTGGCCGAGCTGGGGGCCGATCCGATCTACCGCGAGCTGTGCCGCACCCACGGCATGTTCCGCGCTCGGTTGACACCCAAGCCGTGGCGCCTGCCCCGCCTGAAGTCGCCTACCGGCCGCTGGCCGTACGAGACGGCCCGGGCCGAGCGCCGGTTCCAGCAATGGCTCACGGCCTACGCCACCGCGTCGGCCGGGTACGCGGTGTGCCAGCTGGTCGCGACGTACGGCCCCGGACCGTCCCCAGTGGAGCAACGTGTCATCCAGCTCCACGACGACCGCACCCGCCCTCAGGCACCCCTCCCGCTCGCCTGACGAGATGCGTGGCGCTGGTCGGTCGATTCGGACAGGTCCCGCAGCCGCGCCAGCGCCGCCGCCCAGTAGGCCTCATACCGGGCCAACCACGGGGCGAGCGCGTTGGCGAACGCCTCGCCGTTGATGGCGTAGAGCTGATGCCGGCCCTGGCGTGTCGCGGTGACCAGACCGGCCGCCCGCAGCGCCATCAGGTGTTTGGAGATGCCGGACGCGACCAGGTCGGGGAACTCCGCAGCCAGCTGGCCGACCGTCATGGTGCCACGGTCGGCCAGCAGGTCGAGAATGCGACGGCGCGTCGGGTCGGCCAGCAAACGGAAGAAGTCGTCGCTGGAGCTGGGCACCGCCATCGACCTAGGCACCACCGGCCGCGACGAGTCCGGCCAGCTGCTGCAGAACCTGATGGCGATCGGCGCCCCGCTCGTACGCATCGACGATGTCGGGCCAGCGAGCCGAACCGATACCGGCGAAGCCGTCGTGAGTGAGCGTCACCCGCGTTCCGGTGGCCGTCGCCTGCAGGGTGATGACCAAGCGGGCGGGGCTTGTCCAGCCGGCCCCTTCCTCCAACCACGACAAGGTGATGCCCCCCTCGGGAACCAGTTCGAGCACCGTGCCGCTGATCCAGGTCTCTCCATCAGCGCCCAGCATGCGGTACGCCCCACCGACCTTCAGGTCGATGTCGAGATTGGGGCTGAGCCACTTGCGCAGCGCATCCGCCGTCGCGAACCATCGCCAGACGGCGCTCGGCGGCGCTTGGATCTCAATCGTGCGGACAACTTCAGGCATGGGTGACCCCCTCACTACGTCTTACTGTTCAGTAATGCATTACCATACGGTAAGAGATTCGTGCGGTCAAGCACAGGCACGCGCCCGACCACGGGGCCCGCAATCGCTCGCGCACGGTCGACGTCACCCCGCCGCCGTCACCGGTGCCTGGTCACCGTCGCGCCCGGTCGCGGCCGCCGGGCCGGCGTCGAGGTGTCGCTGGGCCAGGCGCAGCGCGGCGAGAAGCGCGAGGAAGAGCATGCCGTACACGGCGATCAGGATCGAAGTTTCGTAGATGTCACCGGTCTGCCAGGTGGTGCCGCTGGGGTCGGTCACCGTGACGCGGTCCCGTTTGACGTAGGCGGCGAAGTAGGTCAGCGTCGTCGCCGCGTAGAGGATGACGGCCGGAAGGTCGCGGCTGGTTCGGCCCGCCGTCGCGGACAGCGCCGGTCCGCGGCGGCGCAGGTAGAGAGCGAAGACCTGCATGAACAGGTACACGGTGAACGTCCACCCCAGGAAGTTGACGAGAGGTACGCCGAAGAAGCCACCGCCGTTCTCCCAGATCCACCATTGGTTGATGGTCGAGCTGCTCGGGTCCATGGCCAGGTCCCAGGCGGTCATGGCGAACGCGCCGACGACCGGCGTACCGACCGTCGTCAACCAGGGCGAGCCGCGGCGGACGTCAGCGAGCAGGATCGTGGCGACGACCCAGGCCAGGTAACCGGTGGCCAGGTAACCGGGGCCGATGTACCACGGAACCTGGAAGATCTTGCCGTCCCCGGTGTAGTGATAGCGCCCGAACGGGAATCCCGTCAGGATGCTCAGGTTCTCCATTACGTTGCTGATCACGAAGCCCGCGACAAGGAACACCGCGACCGCGCGCCACCCGTAGCGCCACGCCCCGTGCAGGACCAGGAAGCCAACCTCCGCGACGATCGGGAGGAGGCCGATGCCGGAGATGAACATGGCCGCGACCGAACCGGAGACGATGGCGGCGGTGAGCAACCACAGCACGGTAGTCCGGTAGGGACGATCGGCTTTGACACGATTCACTGAAGTTTCCATTCGTCGATATAAGGTCCCATGGTTCGACCGTTCGTCGCCGGGCGGTCCAGTTCTCGGGACTGAACCGCCATCAAGCGACGGTCAGTGCCCAACGTGTGACGTACCGGCGCCGTCATAGCTAGCGACGCCCTCGTAGCTCAGGTGCAGCACCATGCCCTGGTTGGCATGGTCGAGGTTGTGGCAGTGGTTCATCCAGATGCCTGGGTTGTCGGCCCGGAAGGCCACCCGCCACACCTCACCCGGCCGCACGTCGAAGGTGTCCAGCCACAACGGGCTTCCCGTAGTGCCCAGTACCAGTACGCGGTGGCCGTGCAGGTGCCAGGGATGCGTCTCGATGCTGCGATTGACGACGGTGACACGCACCAGGTCGCCTTCGCGGACCCGCTGGTCCGGGATGTTCGGGTAGCCGAGGCCGTTGACCGTCTGGGCGAACATCGGTACGCCGTCGACCAGCGCCAGTCCTCGGTCGAGCACGAGCGTGAAGTCCCGGTCGAAGGCGCTGTCCGGTCCGAAGGGTGTGGGCGCGGGCGTGCCGTACGCCCGCAGGTCGAGCTCCGGCCAGCCGATGGTGTCGACTGTGGCGGCTGTGTCGACTGTGGAGGCTGGGTCGCCGTTGATCCGTAGCGTCGCTCGCGAGGGATCGTCATCGACGAGCAGCGCCACCGCGCCGGCCG
Source organism: Micromonosporaceae bacterium (assembly GCA_019690055.1). GTDB lineage: Bacteria > Actinomycetota > Actinomycetes > Mycobacteriales > Micromonosporaceae > DATBGZ01. The sequence continues at coordinate 13,077 of JADGGF010000017.1, read as the reverse complement.
GCATCGGGAAAGACAGGTCGGCGCGGCCACCCGCCGGCAGGCGCAGGGCTTGGTTGCTCACGCGGCCCGGCTCATGCAGGTCGTAACCGTCCACCGCCACGACCCGGAACTCCGTGCCGGCCAGCGACAGCCGGTGCGGCGTGCTGTCGGTGTTGATGAGCCGTAGCCTGACCGGCGTGCCGGGTGCGACGCTCATCTGGTGCACGTCGTCGTGGACACCGAGCGCGACGATGCCGTCGTACGTGTGCACCGGCAGGGTGAGGTCGATGGTCTCACGCTCGCGCTCACTGTCGGTGTCGATCTCGGTGTCGGAGACGTCGCCGCGGGGTCGGACGACCAGCGCGCCGAAGAGGCCCCGCCGCACGCCCTCCGAGGAGACCTGGTGCGTGTGGTACCAGTACGTGCCGACCTGGTTGGCGAGGAACCGGTACACGTGGCTGCCTCCCGGTGGCACGGCCGCCTGGGTCACCCCGGGTGCCCCGTCCTCGGCGTTGGGCACGTCGTACCCGTGCCAGTGCAGCGTGACACCGGACTCAATGTCCACATTGGTGAGCGTGACCTCGAGCAGGTCTCCTTCCAGCGCGGTGATCTCGGGCCCCGGGGCCGACGCGTTGTACGTCCACGCCTCAACCGTGGCCCCGGACGCGAGGGTGACGCTCGCCTTCCGGGCCGCGAGCTCGACACGGCGGACCGAACCACCGGGCGCCGGGGTGGACGGGCCGCGCAGCTCCGACACCGTCGTCCGAATTGGACCGTCGGCGGCCGACGACGCCGGGAGCAGCTCCAGCCCCACCCCGACCAGTCCGAGCACGATCACGGGCACGAGCAGCCGTCTGGTCGGTGCCGCCGCCCCGGACGTCAGCCGCCAGGCCACCAGGGTCGCCACCGCGGCGACACACAGGCTGGTCAGGGCCTGGCCGACCCCCATCGGATATCCGGTCAGCAGCGGCGAGAGCACCCCGACGCCGGCCGCGAACCCGGCGCCGTACAACGGTACGACCGCGGCGGTGATGCCGCGCGTGACCAGCACCACGACGGCCACGGCGCCCGCCAGGATCACCAGGGGCAGTGCGAAGACCACCTTCTCCTGCACGAACCACCAGCCACGCCCGGCCAGCGCCACCACGACGGCCACCCGGACCAGCGTCACCGCCACCGCGCTCACGGCCAGGATCCGGCCAGCGCGGGCCCGGCCGGACGCCGCCGCGATGGCGGCGCCCAACCAAGTGCCCGCACTGACCAGCGCGACCAGCAGGTCGACCGCCATGAGGCTCAATGTGCTCATCGGGCGGAGACGGGTGCCGGTGCGGGTGCGGTGGTGGAGGACAGCAGCGCGCGGGCCCGGCGCAGCACCGTGCTCGTAGCCCCCATGAGGATCATGCCGTTGATCGCGTGCAGGCCCAGGATCGCCAGCGCCAGCGGGGTGGTCCGCTGCTCGGTGGCCCCACCAACGGCATGGCCCACAGTGACGATCACCGACTGCAGGATGACCAGGCCCAGCGGAACGCTGGTCAGCCCGATCAGCCGGCCCGGGGCCTTGGCCAGCGCGGCCGCCCCGATCGACAGCAAGGCGAGCAGCGGGAAGATCATGCGGCCATTCATCAGATGGAGCGAGAACGAATCGTCGGTCTGCGGCCGGGCGAAGGCGCCCACCGCCGCGAAGTAGAACTGCAGCACGGCGGAGACGAGGAGCAGCCCGACGATACCGACGTAGACACGGCGCATCACGAGAGTCATGCCGTCATCGTCGCGGCGCCCAGCCGTCGTGTCGTCGCTCCGGAAGCGACATCTGGCCACGGCCGGCGTACGTCGGTGAGCGTAGGCGCCTGCGTTCGGCGACGGATGCCCGGGCCGGCGGCGGTCGTTACCATCGGCGGCGTGACTCGGGTGCTGGACCGCTTACTGGTGCGCCTCAGGCCACCCACGGTCGTTCAGGACGTGATCCTCGCCGTATTCGTCGGCCTCATGCAGGTGCAGGGAACGCTGCGGATCGCGGCCGACCAGGGAATCGTCCTGAGCCCCGTCGACCACAGCGTGATGGGTCCCCTGCTGTTCGGCAGCGGCCTCATCCTCGCCGTGCGGCGGCGCTTTCCCCTCGCTGTGTTCGCCGTCACCGGCGTGGTGAGCCTGGTCTACTACGGCGCCGGGTTCCCCGATGGTCCCGGGTGGCTGGCGCTGTTCGTCGCCCTCTACACGCTGACCGCCCAGGGCGAAGGCCGACGGGCGCTGCGCATCGCGGTGCTCGGGCTGGGTGTGCTCACCGTCGCCTGGCTGTTGACCGCCGACCTGTCCGAGCCCGCCAACGCGGGCTGGCTGTTCTTCCGCATCGGCACCGCCGCGATGGCCGCGACGCTGGGCGAGTCGATGCGGATGCGCCGCGTGCTGGAGGCGCAAGCGCGGGAGCGCGCGGAGCGAGCCGAGCGCACCCGGGAGCAGGAGGCGCAGCGGCGGGTCGACGCGGAGCGGCTGCGCATCGCCCGCGAGGTACACGACACGGTCGCCCACGCGATCGCCATCATCAACGTCCAGGCCGGCGTGACCGCGCACGTGCTCGACAAGCGGCCGGAACAGGCCCGCGAAACGCTCCGCACGATCGAGCAGACCAGCGCGCGGGCCCTGCGCGAATTGCGCACCACGCTCGAGATGCTCACCGACTCCACCGACCGCGACGACCGGGCCCCCGCGCCCGGACTGCGCCACCTCGACGACCTCGTGGCCACCGCGGGCCACGCCGGAGTGGAGGTGACCGTCGAGACGACGGGCACCGCCCGTGAGCTACCGTCCGCATTGGACATCGCCGCCTACCGCATCCTGCAGGAGTCGATCACCAACGTGATCCGGCACGCCGGCCCCAGTCGGACACGGATAGGCATACATTACGGCGAGGAGGAGCTGCTCATCCGCGTCGCTGACGACGGGGGCGGCGCGACGCCGCCCGCCCAGACCATCAGTCCCATCACCCCCGCCCCGCGGTCCGCCAACGGCGGTGGGCGCGGCATCGCGGGTATGCGCGAGCGGTGTGAGCTGTTGGGCGGCCGCCTGGCGGCCGGGCCGGCGCCCGGGGGTGGATTCGTCGTGCAGGCGGCGCTGCCGTTGCGGCCGGAGCTGGTGCCCGCCACATGATCACCGTCCTGATCGCCGACGACCAGGAGCTGGTGCGGGCTGGCTTCCGCATGCTGCTCGACGTCGAGGAGGACATCGAGGTCGTCGGTGAGGCGGCCGACGGAGCCGAGGCCGTCGCGATGGCGCGCAGCCAGCGGCCGGATGTCGTGCTGATGGACATTCGCATGCCGGTCGTCGACGGCATCGAGGCGACTCGCCAGATCGCGCAGACGCCAGGCCTGGAGGACGTCCGCGTGCTCATCCTGACCACGTACGACACCGACGCCCACGTCTTCGACGCGCTCGAGGCGGGCGCGAGCGGCTTCCTGCTCAAGGACAGCGGCCCGGCCGAGTTGCTGCAGGGGATCCGTGTCGTGGCCGCCGGTGATGCCCTGCTGGCGCCCCGGATCACCCGTCGCCTCATCAGCCACGTCACCGCGGCCCGCAACGCCCAGCGCACCGGGCAGGAGCGGCTGAACGTGCTGACCGCGCGGGAGAAGGAGATCCTGGCGCTCGTGGGGCGCGGACTGTCCAATGAGGAGATCGCAACCGAGCTGGTGCTCAGCCCGGCCACGGCCCGCACCCACGTCAGCCGGGCCATGACGAAACTGGGCGCCCGCGACCGTGCCCAGCTCGTCGTCATCGCCTACCAGACCGGCCTGGTCAGCTAACCCGTGCTGCGGCCAGCGGTGATCCGGGTCAGGAGGCCGAACACGCTGACCAGCAGGCGGTCGTAGACGCGATCCGGCAGCAGCCAGCGCGCGAGCACGACAGCTCGGGCGCCGCGACCGACCGGGTAGCGGGTGCGGGGCCGGCGGGCCGTCGCCGCCCGCGCAATCGTCCGCGCGACGACGTCCGGCGACGAGATCCCCCTGGCCTCGGAATGCAGCGTTCTGGCGTACCGGCGCGCGTATGCCGCATACGCACCGTGGCCGGAGGTCGCGAGCAGGCGCTCGCCGGCGACCTGGGGGAACTCGGTGGCCACGCCGCCTGGTTCGATGATGATGACATCGATACCGTGCGGTTTCAGCTCTAGCCGCAGGCAGTCGCTGAGCCCCTCCAACGCATACTTCGTGGCGTGGTACCAGCCGCCCATGGGCTGGTACATCTTCGCGCCGACCGATGACACGTTGATGATGCGACCGCATCCCTGGGCGCGCATGTAGGGCAACACGAGTTGGCAGAGCCGGGCCGCGCCCAGGACGTTCACCTCGAACTGCCGCCGGGCCTCGTCCAGCGCGACATCCTCAACCGCGCCGAACGAGCCGTAGCCGGCGTTGTTCACCAGCACGTCAATGCGCTCGGCTTCGGCGATCACCCGGTCGACGAGCGCGACCAGAGCCGGGTCGTCCGTGATATCGGCCCCGATCGTACGGATCCCCAGCGAGGCCAGCGCCGCCATCCGGTCGAGCCGGCGGGCCACCGCATAGACGGTGAACCCCGCCTCGTGCAGCCGGCGGGCGGTGGCCGCCCCGATCCCCGCGGAGGCGCCGGTGACCACGGCGACCTTGCGCATACGTACCTCCGGTCCTGGCTCCTGGAGTTGATCAGGCTAAGTGATGGGCCAGGACAACAGTGGCGGCCGGGTGCCTTGGTTCGCCACCACCGGGTACCGGCCGATGCGCCCGACCGCGCCCGGGTTGGCGAATGAGCACGCCGAGACGGCCGCGGTTCGATAGCGTGGTCGGGCCGGCGCACTTGGGAGGTCATCGTGGGTCTTATACACATCGGTCTGTTCGTAACGCTCGACGGGGTCGCCCAGGCCCCCGGCGCGCCCGACGAGGACGCCGCGGGCGGCTTCGCGTTCGGCGGCTGGCAGGCCCCGCTCTTCGATGACGTCGTGGGCGGGCAGGTCGACGAGGGCATGGCCGGCATGGACGCGCTGCTGCTGGGCCGCCGGACGTACGACATCTTCGCCGCCTACTGGCCGCATCAGGAGGACGGCGTCGACTCCGAGATCGCGCGCCGGTTCAACCGCCTACCGAAGTACGTCGCCTCCCGCGGGACGCCGACCCTGGAGTGGGCCGGCTCGACCCTGCTCGGCCCCGATCTGACCGGCGCGATCCGGGAGGTGCGCGAGCGCCACGAGAACATCCACGTCATCGGCAGCCTCAATCTCGTCCAGACCCTGTTCGCCGAGCGCCTCTTCGACCGGCTCACGCTCTGGGTCTACCCGATCGTGCTCGGCCAGGGTAAGAAGGTCTTCGCCGAGGGAGCCGTACCCACAAATCTGTCCCTCCTCGAGCCGGCCCGGACCTCGGAGAAGGGAGCCGTCCTGCTCCGCTATGCCCGGGCCGACGGCACGCCCGGCACCGGCGACATGGGCGCCGACCGGGGACAGTAGAGAGCCGGACCGCCGAAAAGGCATGGCCGGAGGCCTGTCGAATCTGCGCCGGCCGTTCGACAGAGGGGTGGAGGACAAGCACGACCGAAGGGAGTGCCCCATGGCCCAGTACGCGATCCTGCTGTACGCCAAGGCGCCGGCCGACAGCGCCGACCTCACCCCCGAAGAGCGGGCGGCGCACGCGCGGCACGCCGAGGAGGTGCCCGCCCTCGGTGGCCAGCTGCTGGCGGCGTTCGCCTTGCAGCCCACGACCGTGGCGACATCGATCCACGGAGATGTCATAACGGACGGCCCGTTCCTGGACGCGAAGGAGGTCGTGGCCGGTGTCTATGTGATCGAGGCGGCCGACCTGGACGCCGCGCTGGAGATCGCCCGCCGCAATCCGGCGACGCAGCAGGGCGGCGGGGTCGAGGTACGCCCCGTGGCGAGCGGCTTCATCTCGCCCACCGCCAAGGGATGACCGACCCGGACGCGATCACGGCCGCCGTCGCCGACGCGCACCGTCGTGGCTGGGCCCTCGTGCTCGCCGCGACGGCGCGCGTCGCGCGGGACCTGGACCTCGCCGAGGAGTGCGTCCAGGAGGCGTACGCCGCCGCGCTGGCGACCTGGCCGCGCAGCGGCGTCCCGCGCGAGCCGGTGGCCTGGCTGACCACCACGGCAAAGCGTCGCGCGCTGGACGTGCTCCGGCGCGAGCAGGTGTTCCGAACCAAACTGCCGTTGCTGCTGGATCCGGACGAACCGGCGGCCGATGAGGTGTCGCTAGCGGAGGAGCAGGCGATGGTGCAACCGGAGCCGGCCGACGTCGTACCCGACGAGCGGTTGCGACTGATCTTCCTGTGCTGCCATCCGGCCCTGGCCCAGGACGCCCAGATGGCGCTCACCCTGCGGCTGGTCTGCGGGGTGCCGACGAGCGACCTGGCGCGGGTCTTCCTCGTCTCCGAGCCGACGATGGCGGCCCGGCTGACGCGGGCCAAGAAGAAAATCTCCGTGGCCCGGATCCCGTACCGCATGCCCTCGGCGGCCGCGCTACCCGACCGGCTGGCCGGCGTCCTCGGCGTCATCCACCTCCTGTTCACCATGGGGCACACCGCCCCGGCCGGCGACTCGCTGACCCGAACCGAGCTGATGGACCAGGCGCTGCACCTGGCGCGGATGCTGCGTGAGCTCATGCCCGACGAGCCGGAGGTCGCGGGACTGCTCGCGCTGCTGCTGTTGTCGTACGCACGACGATCCACGCGAGTCGATGAGCGGGGGCGACTGCTGCGGCTTCGCGAGCAGGACCGCTCGCGGTGGGACCGATCCGCGATCGCCGACGCTCGAGAGCTGATCGCCGCCGGCCTCCGCAACGGACGGGCCGGGCGCTACCTGCTCCAGGCCGCTATTGCATCGCTATATGTCGAGGCATCGACATATGGGCGTACGGACTGGAAACAGATCCTGGCTCTCTACGACCAGCTCCTGCGCGTGTGGCCGTCGCCGGTCGTGGCGTTGAACCGCACCGTCGCGTTGGCCGAGGTGCACGGGCCCGAGGCCGCGCTGGTCGAGGTCGAGGCCCTCGAGAAGGACCACCGCCTCGCCGGGTACCAGTACCTTCCGGCGATCAAGGCTGACCTGTTGTCGCGTCTCGGCCGGGCCGAGGCGGCCGCGGCCGCCTACCGGCAGGCCCTGGAGCTGACCACCAACGCCGTCGAGCGTGCCTTCCTCGCCGAGCGCCTTGGCCAGGCCTCATAGCCGGGGCCGGGCGGGGCGCGGGCGCATGGGCGAAGACATGCTGCCGCCGAGGGATCTGGTGCCGGACGGGACGGCGTGCCACCATGCTGGGCCGACTGCTTCGCCGTCGAAGGAGGACATTCGATGAACCAGAAGCTTGAGGCCCGCGCGTTCGAGCGGGTGCGCCCGATGCTCCAACCCGGTGAACAGCCCGTGGCGGCGACGCGGGCCCAGGTCGGCCGCTTCCAGTCTGGTCGGCTCAGCGCGGTCGTCAAGGTGGGCTCGCCGCCCAGGGCGCTATTAGCGCCGCGATCGCGGTAGCCCAACAGCGGCAGTTCGTCGTGCTTACCAATCGCCGGCTGATCTTCCTGACGCAGACGTTTTTCGGCGGCCCCGGGAGCAAGGTGCTCGGTGAGGTGCCCTGCACGGACATCTCGCTGGCCGAGGTCAAGATCGGCATGGTCAGCCTGATCCGCATCGCCTTCGGAGGCCAGGGCGACGGGGTGGCGCTGACCTTCCCGCGGATGGACAAGAAGAACGCCGAGGCGTTCGCCGAGGCCCTCAAGCCTGTGACGGGGTGACCGGCATCCAACGTCGCCCCACCGTCAGACGTCACTGCCCGTAATCCGATCATCACCAAGGGCACCAACGCTCCTGTTGGCCGGCGTGTCTTTGGAGGTTTCCTCCAATGTTTGTTGTCGGCTGGTGGCGGCAGTGGCGGTTTCGCGGCGATGCGACGGCGACCAAGGTTGGTGATCGGGACTCCCGCGCCGGGGGTGCCGTCGTGATGCGTACGAGGCTGGGAGGCTTGGTCGGTGTTCCGCCGCATCGCCATCGTCAACCGCGGTGAGGCAGCCATGCGGCTGATCCGCGCCGTTCGCGAACTCAACGCCGAGCGCGGCTCGGCCCGCGCCGGCGCGCCGCCGATCGAGACCATCGCGCTGTATACCGATGGCGAGCGCAGCGCCACGTTCGTCCGCGAGGCGGACCACAGTTACTGCCTCGGTCCCGCCTCGGCCCGGCCGTACCTCGACCACGCGGTCCTCGCCCGGGCCCTGGTCGAGACCGGGGCGGACGCCGCGTGGGTGGGCTGGGGGTTCGTCGCCGAGGACCCGGCCTTCGCCGAACTGTGCGAGAAGCACGGGGTCACCTTCATCGGCCCGAGCGCCGAGGCCATGCGCAAGCTGGGCGACAAGATCGGCGCGAAGCTGATCGCCGAGGAGGTCGGCGTGCCGGTGGCGCCCTGGAGCCGCGGGGCCGTGGACGACCTCGACGCGGCCATGCGCGCGGCCGACGAGATCGGCTACCCGCTCATGCTCAAGGCGACCGCGGGCGGCGGCGGGCGCGGCATCCGGATCATCCACAGCGCGGCGGAGCTGGCCGAGGCGTACGAGCGCACGCGGCTGGAGGCGGAGCGGGCCTTCGGCAGTGGCGTCGTGTTCCTGGAGCGGCTGGTGACCGGCGCCCGCCACGTCGAGGTGCAGATCATCGCCGACGGCCAGGGCACCGCGTGGGCCCTGGGGGTGCGCGACTGCACCGTGCAACGGCGCAATCAGAAGATCATCGAGGAGTCGGCCTCGCCGGTGCTCGACCCGCAGCAGGTGGCCGACCTCAAGGCGGCGGCCGAGCGGCTCGCGCTCGCGGTCGACTACACCGGCGCCGGGACGGTCGAGTTCCTCTACCATCCAGGCGACCGGATGTTTGCCTTCCTCGAAGTCAACACCCGACTTCAGGTCGAGCACCCGATCACCGAGGTCACCACCGACGTCGACCTGGTCAAGGCCCAACTGCACGTGGCCGCCGGGGGTCGGCTCGGTGACGTGCGACCGACCGAGGTGGGCCACGCGGTCGAGGCGCGGCTGAACGCCGAGGACCCGGACCGGGACTTCGCCCCGGCGCCCGGCCGCATCGAGCGGCTGATCCTGCCCAGCGGACCCGGCATCCGGGTGGACACCGGCTTCAGCGAGGGCGACGTGATCCCGGCCGACTTCGACTCGATGATCGCCAAGATCATCGCGTACGGCCGAACCCGGGAGGAGGCGCTCGGCCGGCTCCGCCGGGCGGTCGCCGAAACCACGGTGATCATCGAGGGCGGCGCCACGAACAAGAGCTTCCTGCTCGACCTGCTCGACGAACCCGCGGTCCTCGACGGCACCGCCGACACCGGTTGGATCGACCGGGTCCGCGGGCAGGGCGGTCTGGTCACCACCCGGCACGCCGGGGTCGCGCTGGCCGCCGCCGCCATCGAAGCGTACGAGAACGAGGCGTACGTCGAGCGGCAGCGGCTGCTCACCACCGCGCACGGTGGCCGCCCCCAGGTGCAGCACGTCAGTGGCCGGCCGATCGACCTCAAACTCCGCGGCACGACCTACCGGGTCCGCGTGGCCCAGATCGGACCCCGCCGGTTCCGAATCGGGATCGAGAACCCGACCGGCCCGGCGAACGGATCAGCGAACGGCGGCACCACCGTCGACGCGGAGATCGAACGCTTCGACGAGCACACCGGCCTGCTGCTGATGAACGGGCACCGGTTCCGGCTCGTCACCGACACCCACGGTCCGATCCATCTGGTCGAAGTGGACGGTGTGACCCACCGCATCGGTCGGGACGAGGGCGGCGTGGTCCGCTCCCCCGCGCCGGCGCTGGTGGTCGCGACCCCGGTCCAGGTCGGCGACGAGGTCGAGGCGGGCGCACCCGTGCTCGTGCTGGAGAGCATGAAGATGGAGACCGTGCTGCGCGCGCCGGTCACGGCCGTGGTGCGCGAGTGCCTGGTCTCCGTGGGCAGCCAGGTGGGCGCGGGAGCGCCGCTGCTGCGACTGGAGCCGATCGGTGCGCAATCCGCCGCCGGGGCCGCGTCAACCGGTCGGGCCGACGGTGACCCGACCGCGGCCGGGGACGACCTACGGCTGCCGCCGGAGCCGGTCGGCCGGTCCGCCCAGGAACGGGTGGCGCGTGGCCTCGCCGACCTGCGCAGCCTGCTCCTCGGCTACGACGTCGACCCGCGCGACGAGGGCCGACTCCTGACCGATTACCTGGCCGCCCGGGCGGAACTGGACCAGCGACCGCTCGAGGGTGAAGTCGAGCTGCTGCAGGTCTTCGCCGACCTGGCCGAGCTCAGCCGGAACCGGCCCGCGGGTGAGGAGACCCGGGCCGACCACCGGGTCCACAGTCCACGCGAATATTTCCATATCTACCTGCAGAGTCTCGACGTCGACCGGGCCGGGCTGCCCGACGCGTTCCGCGCCCGGCTCGCCCGCGTGCTCGCCCACTACGGCGTCGACAGCTTCGACCGCACGCCGGCGCTGGAGGAGGCGGTGTTCCGCATCTTCCTGGCCCAGCAGCGTGCCTCGGCCGACTCCGCGGTCATCGTCGCGCTCCTGCAGCAGTGGCTGACCGAGCCGCCACCCGGCGACGGGCTGCGCCAGATCGTCGGCCAGGCGCTGGAGCACCTCATCTTCGCCACGCAGCTGCGGTTCCCCGCCGTGGGGGACCTGGCCCGGGGCGTGGTGTTCCGGTGGGCCGCCCAGCCGATGCTGCGCCGCCGCCGGGCCGAGGTCTACGCGAGCGTGCGCCGGCACCTGCGCTACCTCGACCAGAACCCGTCAGCGCCCGATCGCGCCGAGCGCATCGCCGCGATGGTCGCCACGCCGGAGCCGCTGGTCCGCCTGCTGGCGCAGCGGATCGGCCGGCCGGGGGTGGACCACGGGCCGATGCTCGAGGTGCTCAGCCGCCGCTACTACGGCAACCGTGGCCTGTCGCAGGCGCGCTGCGTCGAGATGGGCGGGCATGTGCTGTTCACGGCGCAGTACGACCGAGCCAACGACGACCGGGACGGCGAGCGGTTCGGCCTCATCGCGGCGGCCGCCGACTGGGCCGGGCTCCCCGCGGTGCTGGCCCAGGTCGCCGAGCTGGCCACGCCGGACACCGTGGCGGACGTGTACCTCTCCTGGCCCGACCAGCCCGACGACCCCGACGCGATGAGCGCGATCCTCGGGGAGGTCCTCGACCGGACCGGGCTGCTCACGGTCCTGTCGCGGGTCACCATATCGGTGGCCGGGCGGACCGGCAGCGCCATGCACCACCACGTCACGTTCCGGCCCGGGGCCGGTGAGGACCGGCTCATCCGCGGCCTGCACCCGCTCATCGCCGAGCGCCTGCAGCTGCCCCGGCTGCGCCACTTCGACCTCACGCGACTGCCCTCGGCCGACGAAGAGGTTTACGTATTCCACTGCGTCGCGCACGACAACCCCGCCGACGAGCGGTTCGTCGCGATGGCCCAGGTGCGCGACCTGTCGCCGCTGCGCGACGCCGACGGGCGCGTCCTCGCCCTGCCCGCCGTCGAGGGCGCCCTGGCCGCCTGCCTGGACGCGATCCGCACCGCGCAGGCCCAGCGCGGTCGCAAGCAGCGGCTCGACACCAACCGAATCACCATCTACGTCTGGCCGCCGAGCGACTTGAGCATGGACGACCTGAACACCGTCGCGCGCCGGCTGCTGCCGATGACCGCCGACGCGGGCCTGGAGGAGGTGCTCTTCCTCGGTCGGCAACGCGACCCGAGCACCGGGCGGTTGACCGACATCGCGGTGCGGGTCTCCTACGACGGCGGCATGCGCATGACGGTCACCGAGCCGACGGCCGAGCCGATCCAGCCGCTGGACGACTACCGCCAGAAGGTGCTCGCCGCCCGGCGGCGCGGCGCCACCTATCCGTACGAGCTGACCGACCTGCTCGCCGGGCCGCGGGGTCGCTTCGTCGAGTACGACCTCGCCGAGGACGGCACGCTGGTGCCGGTCGAGCGCCCCAAAGGTCAGAACGTGGCCGGCATCGTGACCGGCGTGGTGACCACGCCCACCGAGCGCTACCCCGAGGGAGTCACGCGGGTGGTGCTGTTCGGTGACCCGACCCGGTCGCTGGGCGCGCTCGCCGAACCGGAGTGCTCGCGGGTGATCGCGGCGCTCGATCTGGCCGAACGGATGCGCGTCCCCGTGGAGTGGTTCGCCCTGTCGTCGGGGGCCCGCATCTCGATGACCTCGGGTACCGAGAACATGGACTGGGTGGCCGCCGCGCTCAAGCGGATCGTGCAGTTCACCCAGGCCGGTGGCGAGATCAACATCGTGGTCGCGGGTATCACCGTGGGGGCCCAGCCCTACTGGAACGCCGAGGCCACGATGCTCATGCACACCAAGGGCATCCTCGTGATGACCCCGGACTCGGCCATGGTGCTCACCGGCAAGCAGTCCCTGGACTTCTCCGGTGGCGTGTCCGCCGAGGACAACTTCGGCATCGGCGGCTACGACCGGGTCATGGGCCCGAACGGGCAGGCCCAGTACTGGGCCCCCGACCTGCGGGCCGCGTGCGAGGTCCTGCTCGCGCACTACGACCACACCTACATCGCCCCGGGCGAGACGCGCCCGCGCCGGGCGGTCACCACCGACCCGACCGATCGCAACGTATGCGAATATCCGCACAGTATCCCGGATAGCGACTTCACGACGGTCGGCGAGATCTTCTCCGCGCAGCGCAACCCCGACCGCAAGAAGCCGTTCGACATCCGGACCGTGATGCGGGCGGTCTCCGATCAGGACCACCCCGTCCTGGAGCGCTGGGCCGGCATGGCCGACGCCGAGACCGCGGTGGTGCAGGACGTCCACCTCGGTGGCTATCCGGTCTGCCTGATCGGCATCGAGTCGCGGTCGGTCCCCCGCCGCGGCTTCCCACCCACCGACGGCCCCGACACCTACACGGCCGGGACGCTGTTCCCGCGTTCCTCGAAGAAAGTCGCCCGGGCCATCAACGCGGCCAGCGGCAACCGGCCGGTGGTCGTGCTGGCGAACCTGTCCGGTTTCGACGGATCACCGGAGTCGATGCGACTGCTCCAGTTGGAGTACGGTGCCGAGATCGGCCGAGCCATCGTCAACTTC